>PWGF01000348.1 GCA_003554375.1 Spirochaetaceae bacterium | reverse complement strand
GTGTCGTCGTCCAAGAGGAAGAAAATGTTGCAGGAGGAGCCCTCTTCCACGTAGCGCTTCTCCGCGGCGTCCAGAAAGATCGCCTCCATGTAGCCCTGCTCGTTCGCCTCTTTCTTGGCGATGATCGGGACCACGTAGTTGGCGTTACACTTGATCCACCCCGTGCCCCCGGATGTGGCGCGGATACGGTGAGTTGTAATCGCCTTGCTCCGTGCGTCCGGATCGAAGTAGCTTCCCACCGGCGTGGTGACTACGACCACCCACGGATAGGAGGAGAGCCCCAGACCGATCCCCGGCTCCGCGTACGTGAAGGGGCGAATGTAGACCGCGGTGCCTCTGAGGAAGTCGTCCTTCTCCCAGTCCGGATCGTACTCCGGCGCGAACCCCAGGTCCCGGTTTCTCCGCACGACCTCCAGTACCGCCCGGACGAACCGTTCCTCCGGGAAGGGCGGCATGCGCAGCCCCTCCATCGAGCGCGCCATCCGCGCGCCGTTCCGGTCCGGCCGGAAAACCCGCAGCGCCCCGTCCTTCTGGGGCAGCGCCTTGAGCCCCTCGAAGCATCCGAGCCCGTACTGCGTGGTGTAGTTGACGAGCGGCAGCTCCGGAAAGCTGTTACGGCGCGCAAGGAGCTCCCGGCGCTCCGCCTCCCCGAGCGCAGCCTCTTCCCGCGGCGAACGGTGGGGCTTCTCCACATACTCCTCGCCCCATCGCCCGTCGCCTTCATACCGGGCCTCGTAGACCCACGGATACATTGCCAGCGTAAATCCGGATGCCACACGTCCTCCTCTCTCGCTCCCGGCCCCGGCGGCTCCACCGCCGTGGCTCCCTACCCCAGTTCCGGGCCCACAACCGCCGCGCGCTCAGAAACCGGATTCTCCGGCACCCACGCCGAAGCCACGGCCCGCCGCCCCGAGCGAGCATGCGCGATTCTACGGGGGGCCGGACCGGGGGGTCAAGGAATCGGAGGGGGCTGCGCCAAGCGGGAAACTCGGTCGCGTGGTTGGTTTCCTCGAGATTCGACAGGGCGCAGTTAGAGCAGCGGGAGGGAGGCGCTGCCGCAGTGAGTGGGCGCCGGCGATCCGGCCGGGAGTATAAAGCAAATTGCCGGTCTATTGGAAAATCGTTTGATAGTCCCTTTTACCGGTGGTATACTACCGACCATTGCTGCAAGCAAATTCCATGTATGGAGGGACGCAAGTGATGCGCAGGCTATTTCTCTTGTCGGTAGTTTTATTGGTGAGCGCCGGGATGGCGTTCAACCAGACCGTCGTCGTGGACGACAGCTTCTTGGACATTGAGTCTATCCGGAGCCAGGCCAGTGCCGGACTCTTCGACAACGAGCTCGGCGCCGCAGTGTCGGTAGTCGAGGACGAGCGGGGGCCCCGGTTCACCGAACTGGAGCATGACTACCTCTTTGCCGGTCTCGGTAACCTCAACGAAGTAGAGGCCACCGATACACATACGGGAGCCTTATTCAACCCAGTGCTCTTCGGACTGTACCGGACCGGCGAGAGCCCGTGGTCGCTCTTTTCGGGCGTCCACGTGGACGGTAGAGGAGATCGGTCGACGAACGTTTTGACGAATGATGTCCAATCCGAAACCGACGGGGATGTCGACTGGGACTGGACTCGCCGGCATGAGGTTCAGGAAACCATCTTACGGGAACAGTTTCGCGTTCCGGTTCAGTACATCACCGCTCTGGACGGCATGAACCTCGGCTTGCGCCTGCATCTGCAGTCGACCGGCGGCCAGCGCGTCCGGACGCAAGATGACTACTTCTACAACGACGCGGACGCCGGAGAGGAGCCTGACCCGCAGCCGGCGGCAAGCGGCACGACGACTGAGCGAGATGGGCGGAATATCGGTGTTGGTATCGAAGTCCCCGTGTTCATGGGACAGGGCGGATTTGGGCAGTACCTCAATCCGGGCGTCTTCGTCTCTTGGGATGCCACCGGCTCAAGCCGGGAGACTGAAGACTGGGAGTTTTTCGACGACCTGGACCCGGCCCACGACCCTCTGAACGTGACCGAGAGGGATTCGCGCAGCCGGGACGTCGATCTCGATATGTGGGCTTGGCTGGACTACGCCATGCTCATGGAGCCCATGTTCGGCGAAAACGAGCGGAACCGCTTCCGGATAGAGGCGATGCTTGGCACACGTTATACCACCCAGCTTCATTCCTCTGAGGTGACGCAGACCCGAATGACTTTCGACGGTGACGACGTGGACGAGGGCGACACGGTAACCAACGTCGAGTCGTGGAGCTACCAAGGCGCTTTCGACCTGAACTTGGCTGGTGGCGCCTCACACTCGTTCTACTACGACGTCGGTGACGACGCGGAGTTCGCGTTCCGGCCCGGAGCGGGGATTGGGCTGTCGATGGAGCCACTCGGTCCGCGTACGCGCCTTACTTTCCGTGAGCGAGAATTCGAAGCTCCTGAGGAGGAAGTGACCGAGGAGACGGAGTACGCTGCTCGGGACCGTCGCTTCTCCGTGAGCACGGATCTGGAACTCCCGGTGGCGTTCACCGCGCACCCGGAGGACTGGATCATGGGCTTCACGATCAGCGGTACGCCCAGCGTCAGTCACACGTGGGACATCGATCGGATCTATCAGCAGGAGGAAGCTTCGTTTGTTAGAACGGTGGACGGCGATGTCGTGACTGAAGAGTACTATCAGGAGCCGAAGGGCCGCTGGGAGACCAACCATATCTGGACTTTCGCGGCGGACTACGCCTTGGCACTGCACGTGCCGGTTACCGAGCGGGCCATGTTGGACGTGGAGCTCGCGGGTGGTACTGACGGCAGCCTCTTCGATCTCAATCAGTTGACGATTCAGGCCATCGTTGGCTTCTGAGGCTCACTCCACAGATCCAGAGATATAGACTCAAAGCCACGGGCCGCCTCCGGCGGCCCGTGGCGGCCTTCTGCCGTGCTTTGACCGTTCCTGCCCGTACCCACCGCGCGACCGCTATTCACCCCGGATGAGATCGTTCGTGCCTCCCGCACCGCTCGCCCCACACAACCGCCGGACCCGCCCTCCAACGTGACGCCGCGTCGTTCTGCTTTCTTTTTACTGTCCGACCGTGTTACGCCGGGCACGATGTTCCATTCGCGTGTGCGCAGTTAATACTTCTTTTCCGTACAAATCGCCTGTTTACCGCTCGGTCGAAGGCCGCTTTTTGTTGACAGCTCGGACTGGCGGAGCTATACTACGGACGATTTCTAAGAATAGGGGATTGCTCTGAGTCGTTGACTCATGCCCCTGTATCCCCAAGGAGGAATTGAAATGAGAAAGCTAAGTATTATTCTCGCGGTTTTCCTCGTTGCAGGTGGCTTCGCGTTTGCCGGGCCTGAGATCGAACCGGGAGCGGAGATCTCCGGTCAGGCCTCGCTCACCTTCGGCGTGGATATGGCTGGAGAGGACGTCTCCACTGGGTTCGAGAGCAGCGCGGTGAGTGACCTCACAGTCACCGTCGTGCCGGAAGGCTCCGCGGTAGCGGACGGGGATCCGCCGGTATACGGCATGATCCAGATCGACGGCTTCACCGCCGGAATCGCGGACGGTGAGGTGTCCTACAGCGCCGGCGCGGTTACCGCCAGCATCGTGGCCCAGCCGGTCCAGGTCCAGATCTTCCAGGCCCCCAGCCTGGCCGGAAGCAACGCCGCTTCGGTAGTGTACCGTGGCGAGGACGATCCGCTGAACCAGGTCGAGCCCGCTGCGCGCGATCTCGTGCATGAGACGATCTGGGAAGACGTCGTCGAGGCGCCCGCCAGATCCAGTGAGTGGCGCCGCTTCGGCAGCGAAGACGCCGCGGACGATTTCATCGATGGTCTGGCTGATGACGAAGATTGGGAGCTCAATACCGACGACCATGCCGCGGCTGATCAGCCGCGTGAGGGTGGTGAAGACGACCCATTCGCCGACGACGAGTACGCGGACCACTGGTTCGTCCACGTCCAGCAAACCGATGCAGCTTACGCGGAAACCCGCGAAGAGCAAGTGGACGGCTGGAAAGAAGACCTCATGACCGGATACCACGGCTTCACCCTCAGTGTCCCCGTCGACCCGGTCAACATCAGCCTGCAGGTTGCTTCCGCCGGTACCTGGGAACAGACCGGTGATGCGCTGAATGCCTACTCGGCGGGTCTCATCGTTGATGGTGAGGTCGTAGAGGGCGTGGCGCTTGAGCTCGGTGGCTTCCTTGGACCGTTCGGCCAAGAGGTCGAGGAAGTGGACATTGCGTTCACTACCGGCGCCGACATCGCGTTCGATCCGGTCACGGTCAGCCTCGGCTTCGACGGTGACCTTGCGGATGATGAGTTCAACTTCGACTTCGCCGCGGGCCTCGGCGTGGATCTCGGCGTTGCGTCTATAACGGCGGACGTCTACGGATTCACCGAGGAAGAGGAGTTCTCCGACGATCTGCGCACGCAGGCAGGCCTGTGCCTGAGCGGTCTCGACGATCCGCTTACGGCGCTGGTCGAGTTCCAGACCAAGAACACGCTGGACGCGGACGCGCTGGAGTGGAACATCTTCACGAACCTCGCGTACGACATCGACGGCATCATTCCGTCCGCTCAGTTCACCTTCTTCGACAACTACGAGGGTGAAGAGGACGAGCGTGTCGATCTGTCGCTCGGCGTTGACTTCGAGGGCTTCGTGGCCAACACGACCTTCGACATCACCTGGACGGGTGAGAACCTGACTGCCGAGGACATGGACACCAATCTCCTCACGTTCGGCACCACGATCAGCTACTAAGCTCGCAGTGAGCTACGGCTCAGACTGATCGAACCGAACTTAGGTCAAGGGCCCGCCGGCAGGCGGGCCCTTTTCGTATTCATTCCCTACCCCATGGGCCGCGTCGTCGCGTGCCACGGAACCGCCTCTGCAAGTCGCCAGGTCCTAGCTCCTACTCGGGAGGCGCAAGCCCCTCATTTTCGCTTTTGCAAAGCCGTAACGCTTCGTAGTAGCCTTCTCTCGGTTCCGGTCCGGCCGGGATACGGCGGTGGCCGTTGCAGTTTTGGGTGCTTTCACTGTGCTCCGGCTCATGGCCGGCCTGAGGGCGGGGCAAGCGCGGTCGGGAAGGACGAAGGCCGGGCAGGGTGCCCGGCCGTTGGATTGGACGATAGCCGCGGGGTGAGTGCGGCTCCGGCGCTTGATGGACTACTCGAGTTCGGTCTGAGGCTCGAATCCGTCGCCGGGATGGAGCCCTGCCGGGGTGTACTCGATGCTTGCGGCGTCGGGGTCAGAGCGCATCATGAGTGCCCACGGGAACCAGCCTTCTTCCATCTCATCGCTCATGCCTTCTTCGATTATCTCACCGGAGCGAGGATAGGTCTGAATGTTGACGGCGCGCGGCTCGGGGAGCTCGCTCTCGTCGAGGAAGAGATGCCAGATGCGGCCGTCCGCGTACGAGAGTCCCCAGGGGGAGAAGCCGTCTTCCCGAAAGGCGTGGAGCGTGTCCTCGACGGTTTCCGCGCCTGCGGGATCGGTGTGGATGCGCCAGCCGTCGATCTGGATATCCATGTCGGCAAAGAGCACGATGAGCCCGGCGTCGCCGGTGGCTGATATGTCGAGCGGGATCCAGCCTTCGTCGATTGCGGCGGTGATTTCGTCCTCGAGCTTGGAGAGATCCTCGAACTCATACATGAACCAGCGCTCCAGGGTTATATCCGGTGCTTCTCCGTAGAGGACGTAGAGGCCTTCCTCGGCGTCCACCTCCAGGCCGATTGGGATGTAGCCTTGCGCGATGATCTCCGAAATATCCTGTTCGGCCTGCTCGAAGTCCGGGGGATGGTTCACGAGCGCGGTGGGGCCTTCTACATCGAGCGCGGCAAGGGAAGCCCCTCCGAAGAGGAGCAAAAGGCCGCCTGCGAGAAAACTCCGGGTAAGCTTGGTGCATGTCATTGTGTTCCTCCGTTGAGTGCGGTGAAATGCCGCGTGAATCGAGCCACGGGTGCTTGGTTCCTCTCAAAAGTAGCACGGTCCGGTTGCCTATCTCCAGTCGCCAACGAGGACCTCCTCCAAACGGCGCTTTGGAACGTGGTGGGTGTCGTTCTCATCGCGATAGTAGACGACCGACCCGTCGGGACGCGGTTCGTCCAGCACGATAGTTTCCGCGGGCGCCCCGAGCGCGATTGCAAGCTCGATCCGAAGGCTTTCGGGGAGCTCGAGGATTTCGCGCAAGCGCGGCCGGACGATCGAGCCTACCATACACGCGCCGTAACCGGCTTCGGTCGCGGCAAGCTGAATGGCGGTTCCGGCGATGCCGGGGTCGACGCCCGCGTTCTCCGAAATGGCGGTGTCAAGGAGGACGACGACGTAGCCGGTGGGGCGCTCGTTCTCGGCGGGGCCGGGCCAATCGGTGAGCGCGCCTGCCCAGGAGAGCGTCGAGAAGATCTGAGCGTTTATTTCGGGAGCCGTGGAGACGGCATACTTGAGCGGCTGCGCGTTCTGGGTAGAAGGGCATAGGCGGGCGGTGTCCACGAGCCGGCGGACGAGGTCCGCAGGTATGGGCTTCGATTGGTCGAAGCGGCGGCAGCTGCGCGCGCGCCGCACGAGCTTGGTGATTTCCATGGGGGCCTCCGTTTCTCGAGTGCGAAGTAGCGTAGCGGACGGCGTACCGGAGACGGCCCCGTCACGACGGCGCGTGACCGAAGACGATTGGTCCCGCGTGACCGAACCGGTCCCGCTTGGCCGGCTCGATTGGCGCCGGCGTCCGCATACCCGAAGAAATATCGCGAATTCCGGGGGAATTTTTCAAGGATTCGGCACAACGGATTGGTACTAGAGGGTGAGAAGAGAGTTCCGGAACATCTTCCGAACGGGCGGCCGTACGGTTGCCCGCAACATCCAGATCGGAGCATGCCGGCTGAAAGCCGGGAAGGAAGGGGACATGAACAATCTGAATTCGATATTGGTGGAGGGCAACCTCACCCGTGATCCGGAGTACCGTGAGACGCCGCGCGGGACTGCAGTCTGCACGTTTGGAGTAGCATCCAATCGCTTCTATCGCCAAGACGAGGAGCTACAGAAGGAGGTGAGCTTCTTCGATGTGGAGGCGTGGGCGCGCAACGCGGAGCGGTGCCGGGAGAATCTCCACAAGGGACGCGGCGTCCGGGTGGCCGGAAGGCTCAAGCAGGACCGCTGGACGGATGACGACGGGAACCGCAAGAGCCGGGTCAAAATCGTGGCGGAGCATGTGGAGTTCAGGCCCCCGCCCCGCAAGCCGGCGGAGAGCGAGGCGGGTGCGGAAGAGACGGTGGTCGAGGGCTCCGGGAACGGCGCCGGAGAGCCCGCCGAAGGCGTGGCTGAGGAGAAAAAGGCGGAGGCGCTCGCGGTGCCGTTCTAGGGGCTTTCGGCTCTTCGCATTCCTTCTACGGTCGCGCGGCACGTTGTGTCGCGCGGCCTTTGGCGGGCGCGCGGTCGGTTCGGGCCGCGCGTCCGCCGCCTGTGGGGCGGGTGCGCGCCGGCCGGCCAGGCCGGACCGCCGCTTCAAGACGTGATGGCCGCCGGACAACTCGCGTCCGGCCCGGCCGGAGGAGAGCCCGGACGCGGCCCTCGGTAGCCGCGTTGGGCAGGTTGACAATGCGCTGCCTGCCCGGATATGTTCAGCTTCGTGCGTTGCGACAGGCGGAGAAGTGCAACAATTGTACGGAGCCTCGATGGTCGCTACTGGTGGTCCTGGTAGAGCTACGGGACCGTTAGGGCACACAGCGTGTGGTCGCCGGTCCCGTCTGTGCGGGAGACGCGCGGCCACCCTGGGTCTATCCTCCCGCTGCGCCGCGCTTCCCGGGGAAGCGTGGCGTTTGTATGGCAAGACATGACGGCGTTGTAAAGATAATCCCTGGAGAGCGGTTCACCCCGTTCACCTTGGCTAAGAAGCTCGGGGCGCTTGTGCTTCTGGAGTCGGCCTCGGTGCGGCAGGGGCGGGCACGATACTCGCTCCTGATGGTGCGGGAAGCGTTCCGGGTGCGTGAGAGCCGGGAGGGGATCCTCCTGGAGCGCGACGGGCGGCGGCTCCGGGTGCGGAGCGGAGCCCGGGACATACTGGATGTGCTCCAGTATTTCGCGGACCAGCATACGCCGCTCCACCAAGACTTCCCGTTCCCGGCGGGGGGCGTCGGCTTCCTCTCGTACGAGTTCGCCGAGAAGTGCGACACAATCCGACTTCCCGAGCGCGACGATCCGTTGGACCTACCGCTTGCTGAGTTCCTCTTTGGGCACGTCTTTGTAGTTTTCGACCACTACACGGATGTGTTGTATCTTATCGGTCTCAACTACCACGAGCACGAAATCGATCTGGAGAAGGCGGTGGCGGAGACCGAGGCGCGGATCAACGACTTCGATTTCAACTACCTCCAGTCGAACGACCGGCTCTATCCCGGGGTGCCGGTGGATGCGCCTGATGACCGCGAGCGGTTCACCCAGGCAGTTCGGACGCTCAAGCGGGAGATTGTGGCGGGCAATCTTCTCCAGGCGGTCCCCAGCCGGCGGGTGACCGTGGAGACGGAGATTCCTCCGTTGGAGGCGTACCGCCGCCTGCGCTCGGCCAATCCGGCGCCGTATCTGTTCTACCTGGACTTCGGCGCTTCCCAACTGTTCGGCGCAAGTCCGGAGGTGCACGTGAGGGTCCGTGAAAACCAGGTACTCATCAGGCCGATTGCCGGCACCCGCCGCCGCGGAGCTACCACGCACGAGGATCTGGCGCTCGAGCGCGAGCTCCTTGCGGACGAGAAGGAGCGGGCCGAGCACCTCATGCTCGTGGACCTCGCGCGGAACGACATCGGCCGCGTCTGTAGCTCCGTCGAGACGTGCGAGTTCATGACGGTGGAACGCTACTCGCAGGTGATGCATATCGTCAGTGAGGCGCGCGGCCCGCTCGCTCCGCGCCGAACGGGGCTGGACGCGCTGCGCGCTACGTTCCCGGCGGGGACGGTAACGGGGGCCCCGAAGATCAGGGCGATAGAGACGGTTGCAGGGCTCGAGGAGTACCCGCGGAGCTTCTATGCGGGCGTGGTGGGCTACGTGGAACCGGGCGGATCGCTCGATACCTGCATTTCGATCCGTACCGCGCTCGCGCGGAACGGACGTATCGTCCTGCAGGCCGGCGCCGGCGTGGTCTACGACAGCGATGCGGAGCGGGAATACCAAGAGACTGAGGAGAAGCTCGCCGCGTTGGCAGGCGCTATCGGTGTCGGAATCGACGAGAGCGCGGCGATGCACCATTGAGGCGGGGCGCCCGGGCAGTCGCGGCCCCGGAGCCCGCGCTTCGATTGGCGATGCCGCAGGCCGGCGGGGCGCTCGCGCATACGCGCTTTGGAGGGGAGGGAACAGCATGATTTTGCTCGTGGACAACTACGACTCGTTTACGCACAACCTCTACCAGTACCTCCGTGAGCTGACGGAGGAAGAGGTACGGGTTATCCGCAACGACCGGGTCAGCGTAGAGGAAGTCCGCCGGATGGCGCCGAGCCGGATCGTGATCTCGCCCGGTCCGGGGCGGCCGGAGGAAGCGGGGATCAGCGTGCCGCTGGTCAAAGCGTTTGCGGGGGAAGTCCCTATCCTTGGCGTCTGCCTGGGGCACCAGGCAATCGGGTACGCATTCGGCGCGCAGGTCATCGGTGCGCGGCGGATCGTCCACGGTAAGGCGGAGCTCCTCCGCCACGACGGGCGCGGCGTCTTCCGGCTCATCGAGAACCCCGCTGCCTTTACGCGGTACCATTCGCTCGTAGTCGATCCGGATACAATTCCGCAGGAGCTTGAGATATCGGCCTGGGGAGACGACGGGGAGCTGATGGGCCTTCGCCATCGGGAGTACCCGGTGGAAGGGATCCAGTTTCACCCGGAGTCGATTGCGAGCGACCAGGGGAAGCAGGTCCTCAAGAACTTCTTACGCTACCGCCGCGATCCGTTCGAGCTGCGCACGGCGCTCGACAGCTTGATCGAGGGCAATCACCTCAGCCAGGAGAGGGCGGAGGAGCTTATGGAAGAGCTCACCGAGGGGAATCTGAGCTCGGCGCAGATTGCGGCGTTTCTCACCGCTATTCGGGCTAAGGGTGCCACGCCTGAGGAGATTGCCGGTTGCGCGGCGGTGCTGCAGCGGAAGGCCGTGCGGATCTACCCGGAGGGGCCGACGCTGGATACCTGCGGGACCGGTGGCGACGGCTCGGGGACCTTCAACATCTCGAGTTTGGCGGCGCTTGTCGCTGCGGCGTGCGGAGTACGGGTGGCGAAGCACGGCAACCGTGCGGTGAGCTCGCGCGTGGGGAGCGCCGGCTTCTATCGATCGCTTGGAATCGATATCGAGCTTCCGCCGGAACGGTCGGAGGAGCTCCTCAACCGGAACGGCTTTGCTTTTCTGTTTGCTCCTCTGTTCCATGGCTCGATGAAGCATGCGGCGGTTCCGCGGCGCGAGATGGGAGTGCGGACGATCATGAACCTGGTGGGACCGCTTGCGAATCCGGCAGGAGCGGAGTATCGCCTCATCGGGGTCTACGATGCGTCGCTGTGCCGGCCGATGGCGGAAGCGGCGCGCCTCGTAGGCGTGCGGCGGGGAATGGTGGTCCACAGCCGGGACGGGCTGGACGAGCTGTCGCCCGCCGCGGTGAACGACGTCGTCCGGTTCACCGAGGAGGAAGGGCTGGTTGAGGGCACACTGGACCCGGCCGACTACGGTATCACCGGGTATTCCACGGATGAGCTGGTAGGCGGCGCGCCTGAGATCAATGCGCGCGAGGCGCAGATGCTGCTTGCAGGGACCGGACGGCCGGCGCTGCGAGAGGCGGTGGCGCTCAACGCCGGGGCGGCGCTCTGGGTGTACGGGAGCGTCGGTACGATCGATGAAGGGATCGAGCGTGCCCGCGAAGCGCTCGACAGCGGCATCGCGCAGCGGAAGCTGGAAGATACGGTCGCCATGTCGAACCGTCTGCGCGGTACGGAGGAGGCGGCTTCGTGAGCGTTCTGGAGGAGATAGTCGCACGACGCCGTGCGCGCGTTCGCGAGCTGGGGCACGCGCTGAGGGAGAACGTCCCCGCCGAGCGAAGCGTTCCGCTTCTCCCGTTCGACCGTGAGCCGTTCCTGATCGGTGAGGTGAAGCGGCGCAGCCCGTCGCGCGGCGACATCTCGACGGAGATCGATCCGGTGGAGCAGGCGCAGCGCTACACGGAGCAGGGGGCTCGCTCGATCTCGGTCCTTACCGAACAGGAGTACTTCGGCGGAAGTCTCTCCGATCTGATGGCGGTCAAAGAGCGGGTGCCGGACGTAGCGGTCTTGCGGAAGGATTTTCTCCTCGATGCGGAGGACCTCGAGCTGTCGTATTGCGCCGGGGCGGATGCGGTGCTTCTCATTGCGGCGGTGCTCTCGGCCGAGGAGCTCGGCCGGCTTCACGCGCATGCAACAAGCCTCGGAATGGCGGCACTCGTCGAGATCCACGACCGCGCCGACGCCGCC
>PWGF01000056.1 GCA_003554375.1 Spirochaetaceae bacterium | reverse complement strand
CGGGTTGCGCCCAGTTGCGATACCGTTGCGTGCGCCCCGTCGCAGCCCCGTTGCGATACCGGAGCGCCCGCCGGTGCGCGCAGACGCCGGAGAGGGCCGGCGCCTCGTACCGTCCGCTTACGCCCCGGGTGCCGTGTCGCGCCAGTAGACAGCACACCGCTGATGCCGCGGCGAGGCGTTGAGTATCAGCGTCCGCCCACTATCTACCGGCCGGCCCACCCTCACCGCCTGGACGACATCGTCCGGCACCTCGCCTTCCGAGCTCGCCGGCCGGCATAGCGCTCGCAACTCGTCCAAGTCGAATCTGTTCCCCTCTTGCCCCAGAAAGTGCGCCACATAGAGCATGTTGAGCTCTACCATCTCGTGGAACACATGGGTACCCAACGACAGGTCAGGCACCAGACCGTCGTGCATCAGGTCGACCTCCATGATCACCGACGCGGTCGAGATATCACGGAAGCGAACAGGCACGCCCAGTGACGGCGTACTGGTAGCCCAGCGTCCCGGACCGATGAGGAGCGTCGTCTCGCCCCGAGTTTCGCTACCCGGCTCGGGTCGACGCCCGCCCCCCATGAGGCGCCGGAGAATGCGCCCCAGATCGTATCGCCGTGGGTCCGGAAGCCGTGCGTACGCTTCCGGGTCAACGAAAACGATACGGTCGATTGTGAGCTCGCGCCCGTGCCCCACCACGCCGCCATGGCCCAGTATCAGATAGTCCGCCTCGCTCGGGCCCGGCGGCGGTTTCGGCTCCGCTCCCCATTCCTGGATCTGAAGCGGCCGGCACTGTACCACGCCAATGGTGTACTGCTCCTCGGAATCGAAGTTCGCGGTGAACTCTACATCCACCGGCGTACCATACGCCGCTTCCACAGTAGAGAGCACCTCGCGCATATCCCGCACGAAGGTGGTGTTTCTCAGCAAGCGATCGAAGGTCACCAGCCATACAGGGCGAGAGCCGACTCCCCCCATAGCTCGCTCGGCCTGCCGATCCCGCTCCATGAACAGCCCCAACGGGGCTATACTGGCCTCCTCTACGAGGTCACTGACGTACGAATGCTCGAATCGGTTTGTTTCCACATTCAGTGTGTCCGCCTTCCGCTGTGTGTGTTCGCGGACCTGATCCTCGCTCGACTCCGGTCTAAGCGTAGGGGCGTTGAGCGCTACAATCCGAGTATAGTCATCGTCCGACCGCTCGACGGCCCGCGTCCCGAGCCCAAGAACCAGGCGGACCAGTCCCGCTTCGGCGTCTATCTTGTGGTGCCATACGTACGGGTTAAACGAGAATCCAACTCCGGCAATGTGCGGGAAGAAACGGTCCCCATGCTGATTGCCCGAAACTCGCTGCACCAGAAGTGCCATCTGCTCGTCCCGAGCCAGCACGCCTCGGTTCCTCCGGTAGAGAAGAGCCTCGGTACTCATGGTGCCCGCGTAGATGAGCCGGACGGCGTCCAGAAACTCCTGAAGACGCTCCTCCGGGCTCCCGGCGTTTACGCAGAATATGCTCTCGTACTTCCCCGCAAAGGCGTTTCCAAAGGCGTCCTCCAGAAGGCTGCTCGATCGCACGATAATCGGCGACGGGCCAAAGTATTCCAGCATGTCACGGAAACGGCGCAGGATGTAGTCGGGAAAGCGCCCGCGCTTGATCCGCTCTTGTACGGCCTTGTTCCCCTCCAGAAAGTGGTCCGGGTCCTTCTGGCGCTGCCGGTCCCACCAACAGTTGTTTTCCACCAGGAAGGTGTAAAAGACGTCCGAGCCGATGAAGAAACTGTCGTGAGACTCGAGTACTTCATCCCACTTGGGGTTACTCCGTTGCAGGATAGCCCGTGCCAGAAGCATCCCTACCGTTTTACCGCCGAGCATCCCGGTGCCAATCATGCGCTTCCAGATCCGGATAACCTCCTCCAGATTGAGGTACTGCGCCATCAACGCAACCATTCGGTCTTCCGATCCGCCAAGCAGGTTGAGCACCTCCTTGAAAACCGCGTTGCGCTCCTGCGGATCAGCTTCCTGACCCTGGTTGGCTACCTCCTCCGCCCGCATGAAGGTACGATCCCAGATACCGATCATCCGGTAGCTGGCCGACGGCAGCCCCGGCCACGGGGTGGAGTTGAGCACGTTTGTGGACGTCCGGCTGTCGGTTACCGGGACTGCATTGCCTGCTGACTCATCGATCAGGTGTAGCTGCAGGAGCCTCTGGTCTTCGCGATCTTGGAGCTTCGTGGGGAACACGTACGTCTCGCCACGGTAGGTGTAGAGATCCAGCAACACCTGCGTCGTTTGCCGAATTGGTTCGATCGCATGGTAGCTATGGACGGCCCTGTTGATTCCGAAGTAAGCAATCGTGTCCAGCTCGCGCAGATAGGGACAGGTGAGCTTGAAGAAGTTCCCCATCATCCGATCGCTAAAGAACGTCTGGCTCAGCTCGGATAACACATCGAAGATGTGAACCCCACCGATGCCGTCTTTTCGGATCGCGTCGTGCACCTCGGTTATAAAGGTCTCGAAGCCTCGCGAGGGGTTTGTTTCGAGAAGCTCGGCATCGATGTCCCGATCGAGAAGGGGCGGGTGTTGAGCGAAACGGTAGTAACGCACCGGCCGCCCATGCCGTCTTGCTTCTCGCGCCAGTCCCCGGACGACCATGCGGTACTCATCCACCGACGAGATGCGCCAGACAACGTTATCGCCCTCCCGAAGCCCGTCCAGGACGGCGTCGAGCCCGGCGGATCCGGTGCCAAAGCCGGCTTTCGACTTGATCCCGCTCGCCTCCATATCCCTTATCCTTCCGTCGCACGGTGGACGGCAGCACTATGGACGCCGGAACCGGCGCCTACTCGAACACGATCGTCTTGTTCTGGAATACGAGCACGCGATGCTCGAGATGTAGCTGGACCGCCTTGCTGAGAACCAGCTTCTCCAGATTTCTCCCCTTCCGAACAAGGTCGCGCACATGATCGCGATGGGAGATACGGACTACGTCTTGCTCGATAATGGGGCCCTGGTCCAGCTCCGCGGTAGCGTAGTGACTCGTCGCGCCGATTATCTTCACTCCGCGCTCGTACGCTTGGTGGTACGGCCGCGCTCCGACGAACGCCGGAAGAAAGCTGTGATGGATGTTGATAATCCGGTTGGGATAGCGCGCCACGAACTCACCGGAGAGAATCTGCATGTAGCGCGCAAGCACCACAAGGTCCACCTCGTGCTCCTGCAGAATTTCGAGCTGCCGTTGTTCGGCGCCCGCTTTGTCCGCTTTGGCGACCGGAACATGGTAGAAGGGAACTCCGAAGAACTCCGCGACCGACCGCGCGTCCGGATGGTTACCGATGATGACCGCTATGTCACAGCGGATCTCCCCTTCCATATTGCGCAGGAGCAAGTCGTAGAGACAGTGCTGCTGCTTGGAGACGAAAACACATAGGCGATGCCTACTGGAGGCGAGCTCCACCTGATAATCCATCCGGAATTCCTGCGCGATCGGGCGAAATGCCTCCGAAATCTCCTCCGGAGCAATGGTAAACTCGCTCAGATCCCAAGCAACACGCATAAAGAACGTGTTTGTCTCCGGCTCATTGTGCTGACTCGACTCCAGGATGTTTCCGCCGCAGGAGAAGATGAAGCTCGATACTTCCGCCACGATCCCGCGTGCGTCCGGGCACGAGAAGAGGAGGATTGCGGTCTCAGGGCTGACAGTTCTCATTGCGTGGGCGCTCTCGCTTCCAAGGTCACTCCGCCGTCATCTGCTCGAATGCAGTCCACGCGAGAAGCGCACACTTGACCCGAACAGGGAACTTCTTGACCCCCTGCATCGCCTCGAGATCCTCGGCTTCTTCCGGAAAATCGGCCGGGCCGTCCTGGGTGAGCATGGTTCTGAACTTCACTCCGAGCTCGCGCGCCTCGTCGATCGTCTTCCCGCGGATGCCTTCGCAGAGCATGTTGGCACTTGCCACACAGATCGAGCACCCGACTCCCTCGTAGCTGCAGTCCTCGATGGTAGTCCCATCCAGTTTGAGGAAGAGCTCGATGTCGTCCCCACAGCTCGGATTGGCCCCTTCGCGGACCAGATCCGCATCTTCCATTCGGCGCCGGTTCTTCTTGGCGCGGTAGTGGTCGAGAATGATCTCCTTGTAGAGGCTGTCCCCAAGGTTCATCCGAATATCTCCCTCACCTTATCCAAACTTGCTACGAGCCGATCAACGTCCTCGGCCGTGTTGTACAGGTAGAAACCCGCCCGGACCGTACCGATGATACCCAGCAGGCGCATGAGCGGCTGGGCGCAGTGAAAGCCTGCCCGCACCGCAACACCCTCGCCGTCCAGAATCATCCCGGTGTCGTGCGAATGGACGTCCCCCAAGCCAAAGCTCACTATTCCGGCACGATCCTGGATATCCGTGCCGCCGTAGATCGTGATGTCGGGAAACCGGCTCAACTGTTCGAACGCATACGCGGTAAGCGCGCGCTCGTGCGCCGCAATGCGTTCCATACCGACATTGGTAAGATACTCGACCGCTTCGCCGAGCGCAATGGCCCCCCCAATGTTGGGAGTACCCGCCTCGAACTTCTGGGGCGGATCCGCATAGGTAGCATGGTCACGATAGACGCGCGTTATCATGTCGCCGCCGTAGTGGAAGGGGGGCATCTCGTCAAGTACGTCGGCCTTTCCGTAGAGCGCCCCTATGCCGGTGGGCCCGCACATCTTATGCCCGCTCCACGCCAGGAAATCCGCCCCGAGCGAGGATACGTCCACCGGGTGGTGAGAGACGAGCTGCGCCCCATCCACGAGCACCCGAGCGCCGACCTGATGCGCCGCCTCAATGATACGCCGAAGCGGAGGGCGATAGCCGGTCACATTGCTCATGCCTGTAATGGCAACAAGCTTGGTCCGGGAGCTTAGCACCTCGTCCAAACGGTCCACCTGGAGCGCCGTCGTCTCGGGGTCGACGGGGATGAACCGCAGAGCAGCCCCTGTCTCCCGGGCAACCTCCTGCCACACCACGATGTTCGAGTGGTGCTCCAGCTCGGTCGTAAGGATTTCGTCGCCCGGCTTCAGGCGATTCCGTCCCCAGGCGTACCCCACCAGGTTGATGCTTTCCGTAGTCCCCCGGGTGAAGATCACCTGGTTCTCACTCTCGGCACCGACGAACTCGGCCAGTAGCCGCCGGGCGCGGTCGAACCGCTCGGTCGCCTCCTCGCTCAGCTGGTACACCCCACGGTGGATATTCGCCGAGAGCTCGCGGTAGTAGTCCGCCTCCGCCTCAATTACACGGCGCGGCGTGAGACTGGTAGCCCCGTTGTCCAGATATGCGACCGGTTTTCCGCGCATGGTTCGATTCAACACCGGGAAGTCTTCGAGGGGGACCAGCGCGTGGCGTCCGTCTCCGCCGCCGACTGCCGTAGCTGCCGGGCCGGCACCGCCGGCCGCCACTGTCCCCGACGCCGCCGTATAGCTAGCGCTATGTTGCTTCCGGCCGTCACCTTCCATTCCGCGTTCGTTTTGTGCTCCTACCGTCGGTTCCATCCGTGTGCTCCTCTGTTGTCCTCCGAACCGCCCCAAGAGTGGCTCGATCCCCCATCGCTCACCTCCGCCTCCTCGAGAACCTTAACACTCGACGACCACTGTCCCTGTCCTGCCGCATCGCCGGTGAGCTCAGCGACGCTGACTTCAGCCAAGACCCGGCTCATAAGGCGCGATAGCTTCGCCGCGGGCGAAGACTCCCGCCCCGAACTCCGAGCAAGGCCCCGGCCTCCCGTCGCCGACGTTTCCGGCTCCTGAGACCCCGGTGACCGAGTCGATACGGCAGCCGGCACCGCGCCGGCGTGCCGCTTCTTTTCCTGGACCGCACCTCCGGACCCTTCTCCGGCCCCGCCTCCGGCGGACTCGGGCGCTGCAATAGCCACACCGCCATCAGCCACTCCACCGGCTGAACGAGCCTCGACGGAAGTGACGGAGCGGCACCGATTTCCATCGACTACGGCCGCAACCTCCAGAACCGAGAGGTCTGCCAACGGGCATGCCGGACAGTATCCCCCTCTGGCCCCCTGCGCCGACCGAACGAGGCCGCCCATGGCCAGCCGCTTGAGCACCTTCCGCGCCAACTGCTCGTTCAGGTCGCAGGCACGCGCGACGCCTTTAGCGGAAACCGGTCTTTCATCGGTCCGCTGCGAGAGGTACGAAAGCGCTATCAACGCATATTCGAGCGTACGCGTAATCGGAATCAAGCGGCTCTCTCCGGGTTCCGCTCCGCACCGGCAGGAACAGGGCGGTCTGCAATAAGGACAAGAACGGTCCTATTTCGGGTTCAATCTACCGTTCGGGGAGCTTCTCGTCAAGCCTGACCACTGTACTCCGCTTTTATCTTCGGTTTTGCCTCTCGATGGCCGCTCATTCGCCTCTCCTCGTCTTCCGAGGGGCTGGAGCACCGTCGATCCGGCGCCACCCGGATAGTGATCGGGCGCCTCGGCTGTCGACGAGAGGAACCGATCAGCCCGACTCGGTGTACACCCATTCCTTTACCGAACGAGCAAGTTCTCGCCCCCGTTCGGAGATGAGCTCGAGATCTTCGACAGTCGGTCGCCCTCGGAATTCGACCGGATCGAGCCATTGCCAGTGCATTTTCAACCGATCCGTGAGCTCGTCAAGCTCCCTTTGCGCGCCGCCGGACCATCCGTACGATCCGAAGCGAAACGCTCGCCGGTTGATCATCCGTTTCTTCCCGATCTCGTCGACGATGTTGGCCATCGGGGGAAACATCTTGTACTCATAGGTAGGCATCCCAAGCACCACCCCGGAGCTCTGGAAGACCGAATCGAGGACGAAGCTGGGCTTGGTCTCCGGAACCCGGTGTACCCGAGTGGGGATCCCTTCCGACTCGATAGCGTTGACGACAGGCCGGACCGCCTTTTCGGTCATACCGTACATGCTCCCCCAGATGACCGTCACCTCGGGGCGCGCAGGCCCCTTCGCGTACCCGGCAAGCCGGCGATATGCGCGCACCACGCGCTCCGGATCGTGACGCCAGACGATACCGTGGCCCGGCGCGATTATCCGGACGTCCAGCCCATCCAGCTTCTTGATGGCGTTTTCGGTAGGGCGCGAAAAAGCCGCCACGATGTTCGCGTAGTAGCGCTCCATCTCGCGCTCGAAGAACTCGATGTGCTCGTCGGTGAGCGCGTCGTCGTACGGAGCATCGTTTGAGACCGCGCCGAAGGAGCCGAACGCGTCGCAGGAAAAGAGTGTTCCGGACTTGGTGTCGTACGTCACCATCGTCTCCGGCCAGTGCACGTTCGGGATCTCCTCGAAAGCCAGAACTCGCCCGTTCCCGAGATCCAGGGTGTCCCCGGAAGAAACGGTCCGCACGTCATCTACGATACCGTAGAACGACTCCAGGAGAGCTCCGGCCTTCTCCGTACAGATCACGGTGAAGTTACTCCGGAGCTTCTTGAACGGCTCCAGCCAGCCGGAGTGGTCCGGCTCCATGTGGTTCACGATCACATAGTCGATGTCCTCGAGGCGAACCTGCATCTGGTCGAGCTGATCGAAAAGCGTCTCCGGAACGCCGTCCCAATCACAGACGCCGTCGATGATGGCGCTCTTCTCCCCTTTCACGACGTACGAGTTCATCGCCACGCCGTTCGGAATCTCCCACAGCCCCTCGAACAGAATATTCGACACGTTGGCACTGAGCCGGTGAACGCCGTCAGTTACCTGTGTGGTTCGCATGTTCGACCTCCCCCTGTCTATACCTGTGGGTCCTCACCACTCTCCGAGCACGCGACCGGCGCCAGGCATCTGCTACTCGGGCCGGCCGGCGAAGACGGATCCGCTAATCCAGCCGGCAGGCGGAGGCGGACCTGCTACTCGGTCCCGCCGGCGGAGACGGAGATAGCGGTCTCCCCGTGGATATTATCACTGACGGGACAACGGGCCTCCACCGCCTCTGCCCACGCATCCAGCTGCTCCTGCGTAGCATCCGTATCAGCCTTAGCATTCACGCGTATCTCCCGGAACCCGGCGCGCTCGTCGCTCTCTTTTCCCATGAACCGGCGAGGGTCCAATGTTCCGGAGAGCTCGAACGAGAGGCCCCGAAGCTCAATCCCCATCTCCTGCGCCACTTTCCAACCGGTCACATTCAGACAACCGGCCAGGGCGCCGAGGAGATACTCGAGTGGATTCGGGCCGGCGTCACTTCCGCCGAGCTTGGTCGGCTCGTCAATTGCAAACGCGTGGTCGCGGGCCTGCACATCGGTCCGCGTCGCGTCTCTTCCCGTGGCGGTCACCGTATACGTCACCTGTGGCATTCTCTCCTCCTGCTGGGTTCCGGATTTCTCACGGGCTTACCGGCAGCCGGTTGCCCTCCGGCCCACGCACCGCGCCCGCCCGCGATGTCCCCCTATTGTATCCAAATTCGCTGCATTCACAAGTGATAAGCGCGTGCGAAGAGGAACATAGATTTAGCGCTTATTGTTTGTGAATATCCGTATTCCGTGATAAATAGTGGATGGGAGGCTTAGGTTGCGCAGAGAACACGCTATCTTTATCATTCCGCTGGTAGTCTCGGCGATCTTCATCGGGCTCACGACCCTGCCCGCCTACCGGACCATCGACGGAGCCGTCTACGATACGCTCTTGCGTGTACGCCCCGCAGTGCAAGAGGACGAGCGACTGGTGCTCGTCAACATAAACGATGCTGCGATCCGGGCGGTCGGGACATGGCCGTGGAGCAGGCACGTCGTTGCGGACGGGATTCTCCAGCTCCGTAATCTAGGAGCGGATCGGACAGTCCTGGACATCGAGTATATCGACGAAAGCCCTCGCGGAGTAGCATCGCATACGTTGGAGCACGAGCTTCCCGAGGCATTCGCGCGCCACTTCGGCGATATCCGGAACGACATCGAACAGCTATTCGGCGCGTTGGCGGCGGAGCAAATCCCGGTTCAGGAGGCGGACGACTTCGTCGGCTCGCTTGTACAGCGCACGGAGCGAGTCCATGACTCCCTCTTGGAGACCGCCCAGGAGATTGCGCGGGACAACGACACATACCTCGGCAACGCCCTCTCCGCATTCGGCCCCAGTTTCCTGACCCTGTTGGCGTATGGAGAGGATCAGACGCTGGTTCCCGTCGACGATGACGTGCTCGAGTATACGCTCGACAGGATCGCATACCAGGAAGCCCCCCCCGGCGCCGGCGTGACCGGCTCCGGGGCCATACAGCCGTCGATCATGCCCATTCTGCAAGGGGCTCGTGGGGCGGGCTTTTCGAACATCGTCATCGACCCGGACGGTGTCCGGCGGCGCGTTGACGTCTTCCGGGAGTACGACGGCAAGCTCTTTGCCCAGCTCGGCGTCCGGCCGACGCTTGACCTCCTGGGCAATCCGCAACTCGAGTTCCGGGATCGAGCGGTGATCCTACGCGATGCCGAATTCCCGGGCGAGGACACAGCGCGAGACGTCCGCATTCCCCTCGGTGCGGACAATCGGATGCTCATAAACTGGCCGCCCAAGCGATTTCTCGAAAGCTTCCGGCAGTTCTCCTTCCTCGAGCTGATCCGGCTGGATGAGCTCGAGGAGAACATCGTGGCGAATCTCGAGCTCATGGACGGGCCGGGATATCTGGAGCACGGAGAGGGAGGAGCACAGCTCCTCGCCCTTTACGACTTCTTCTCGGAGATAGAGCGGGAGATACTTGCCGGGGAAACTCCGGGCGAAGAGTACGAGCAAGTTGTTGAGCTCCGTGACGAGTTCTACTCTATGCTCGGACGCTTCCTCGACAGCGACCCCGAAGCGGATATCCACTCCTATCTGGAAGAAGTACGCGCACAGACCGACGATCCGGACATCCACGACGAGATCGATGCGACTATGGACGACGTGGACCGGGTCTTCTCGGCAGTACGCGACGACTACCAGGCCGTTCGGAGTCACCGTGAACGGCTCCGGGACGAGCTCGAGGACGCGTTCGTCATCGTCGGGCAAACGGGTACCGGAACCATCGACATCGGTGTGAACCCGTTCGACGAGCAGTACATGAACGTGGGAACGCATGCCGCGGTCGCCAACACAATCCTCCAAGAGGATTTCCTCGTAGAGCAGCCGCTTTGGATCAGTATCCTCGTGGCTATCCTTGCGTCGTTCGGATTGACGTGGGCATGCCGGAAGCTCGATCCGATCCCGATCATCGCGATCGGCGTGGGGACGCTCGTTGTCGTATTAGGCGCGGGCGCAGGCCTTTTCGTCGGCACCGGATGGTACGTGCCGCTCTTTACCCCTGTAGGGGCAATCGGTCTCACCTTCGTGTCGATCAGTCTGTTCAACTTCCTGCGGACCAACGCGGAAAAACGCTTCCTCCGGGGCGCATTCTCGCGCTATCTGAGCGGCGACGTGATTAGCCAGATACTGGAGGATCCCTCCAAGCTTGCTCTTGGCGGCGAAAAGCGCCACATGACTGCGCTGTTCACCGATGTGAAAGGGTTCTCGTCAATCAGCGAGCAGCTCGATCCATCGGACCTCGTGAGCCTTCTCAACCGATATCTGACGGCCATGAGCGACATCCTTCTGGAGCGCCATGGAACGATCGACAAGTACGAAGGTGACGCGATCATTTCCTTCTTCGGCGCCCCACTCACCGATCCCGACCACGCAGCGGCAGCCTGCCAAGCAGCCATCGAGATGAAGCGGACCGAGGCGGAGCTCAACGAGCGCCTTAGAGCGGAAGGGCTCGCTCCCACGCAGCTTGCGACGCGGATCGGCGTCAACACGGGCGACATGGTCGTGGGGAACATGGGTACCCCACAGAAAATGGACTACACGATCATGGGCCACAACGTGAACCTCGCGGCACGCCTGGAAGGAGTGAACAAGCAGTACGGGACCTGGGTTCTTGTAAGCGAATCCACGCGGGATGAAGCGGGAGACGCGTTCGTCTTCCGCCCGCTTGACCGCGTCCGGGTAGTCGGAGTGACCGAGCCTGTTCGCCTCTACGAGCTGGTCGAGGAGAAGAGCAACCTGCCGGAACGGTGGCGGCGCTTTTTGGATATCTACCTGACCGCCCTGGAGCGATACGAGGCGCGCGAGTATGCCGAGGCTCTCCAGCACTTCGAAGAGGCGCGGGAGATCCATCCCGAGGACGGTCCCACGCAACTCTACATCAAGCGATGCCGGAAGTACGCAAAGCAACCGCCGAAGGCCGACTGGGACGGGGTGTACAATCTCACCGAGAAGTGACATCCGTGGCATTGGCGCCGGCAGTTGCGCGCTGCCATTGGGCCTCCGGGCCGGCACCCGCATTGCATGGGGAGTTGGCCCGCGCGCTACCAAATGCGTGAACGCCGGGAGGGGCGCCCGCCGGGCCGGCCGGCTTCGCCGGAAGGCCAATGCCGGGCGACCTGCGCAGCGCCCGTCACTCAGAAGCCGGCCGTCGTGGCGCCGTCCGAACGGCGCGAGACGGACCGGACGGCCTGGCGGACCTGATCCTCGGTTATCATCCCTTGGG
>PWGF01000057.1 GCA_003554375.1 Spirochaetaceae bacterium | reverse complement strand
TCAAAGCTGAAAAAATAGTAGAAAGACTAATTATCAAAGCAGCAGGTACAGATATTGTTATCTCTAAAGCTCGATAGCCCAACCAGAATGCAGCCGCGTTCAACAATAAGCTTACTATTGTTAGGAAAACAAGTTGCAACATGAGCCTACGGTCATTTCTAACAGCCAGCCACCCAATAATTGCCCTTTGAAACAGTTTGGCTGCGCGATTCGTAGATGAAAAACAAGGCATTGGCATTAGCAATACAATCGAAAGCCCCCCCCAACTTACAATGAAAAGCAACATTATCAACCATGGAGCATGAGTTTGTTGCCAAAGCAACGGCATCAGGCAAAGGCCGGCTAAGGTTGATACCCAAAAGATAATCAGGTAGTTAGCCGCTAACAGCGTGGCAAAATGAGTATAGGAAAAGGCATGACGGTTTTTCAAATAGGCAGCACGGGCTATCATACCGCCAGATAGTGGCGTCAAATAGTTGCCCATTGTTGTTACGAAAGGCAATCCCACCCATTCATACCAATCGAGATCTACATTAAGTTTGGCAACAAACAGTTTCAAAAATAGCCCATTGAGGCCCACAAAAAACATACGTAGAATAATAAGCGCAATAGCCGTTTTCCACGATATATTGTACAATAAAGCTAATAAATCTTTATTGTACCAAAGATAAAGAGCAATAACTCCAAGCGTAATCAATACAAGCGATATGTTTATGAAATAACGCAGATTTGTTGTCATGACTTTGACATAGGTGTTATATATTGCTGCACATGGGTAATAATTCTTGCTTCTGCTTCAACAACTGAAGCGGCAGGTATCGCATAAAGCTCAGATTGGCGAGTAGCTACCTGCCGGTATAAACTATTTTTTATTCGGTAATAATTTTCTCCATGCTCTCCTTCACGTTGGCGGGCGATATCGGGCTGAACTTCCAACCAAAAAGCAAGTGTGGGGCGTGGCATTAAACGCCAATATATGGCTGCCAGGGGAAAAGGCATCACTTGAGCATAAATGGCTTGCACCCCCAAGTCGTAAAAGTAACGGTCACAGATCAATATTTGTCCGCGAAATTTTAGATAAAGCCACAACAACCAAAATCTTACCAAATCAACAGCCATAATGGCCAGACGGGGCCAGCGCCATTTACTTTGAGCTTTTTTCACTGCCATAGAAACAGGTTGGTCTGGCTTTGGCCTGAATAATCGTTCACCAATGCGATTAACCCAGGTCCAGCGGGTTAGATGCAACAACTTAACTTTATAATTTTGATGTTGCAGATAGAATTTGAGACGCTCGGCTTGTGTGCTTTTGCCGCTGCCGTCCAAGCCAGAGAATGTTATGAGCATTTGCTCGATATCTCCCGTCGTTTACGGTACGCTTTGCGATACATCCAGAAATGATCAACCAGCAAATAGGAAAATAAGCGGCGAGGAACGCCCCACCATAACCCTTGGCGTATATCTGTAGCCAACTTGTGAGAAGTGACGTGCCAGTTATGGCTTAGGGGAAAGATATATGGCAGCCAGATAGGCGCGCATAAGGGCACGGATGGCAATGACAAGGGTAATGTCACCGGTATAGACAACAAGTTAGCCAATTGGTTTGTGGTCGCCATAAATTGTAAAAAACCCCGTTTCCATCCATAATGTTGAGCTGTTTTTATTATATAGGCCCAATCTAAATCGGTCGTCACAAGTTTATACCAATACAAAACTTCGTGCAAACTGACTATCTTATTTTCAAACAGGGCATGGGCAGCCATAATTAAAAGTTCGTCCTCGGCCGATGGAATCCAAATTGGACCCCCTTCACTGGTCCATGAGCATTTTCTCTCCCATACTTGCATAAATGGCAAATAGACAACACCATTCCAAGAAATGGCGGTATGTAAATGAAGTCGAAGGCTTACACCTGGCGCCGCATGTGTTTGCTTCATGGGCTCTCGTAAATCGGCCAATGTCCGGTAGCGTCGATAACCGAGTTTTTGCAGTAAGGCCAGATAGTCCGGGAGGTGATCTGGTTTTCCTGTAACCAAGTCCAAATTAGAATCCACGTAAGGAAAAGGCAAAAATGATTTGATGGCCAATAAAGGGAGACCCGCAGCAGCGAAAAGGGGAATGATTTCACGTACGGCATCTGCCGTTTCTGTTTCCATTCGGATCAAAGAAAAAATTCGTTGATTCCATGCATTGTCGGAAGGAATCTGATCACCCTGAGAACGCCACAAGGCCAACAGTAAACAATTTGCCTCAGCCAGCATCCAAGCTTCAGGTGCAACCTTTGCCGGCTTATCTTCTCTATCAAGGACTATAGACGTGATCTGCCGATAGGCAGAGGCACAGTGTAGCTTAACTGAACGAGTCATATAAGATTTCGTAGCTCCTTACCATGTTGTCCAGATTATATCTCTGGCGAACTATCGATAGATTATTGGCACCTTCTTGTTGCCGCAGTGAAGCATCTGTTATAAGTCGCTGTAATCGATTAACCATTCCGGCAATG
>PWGF01000338.1 GCA_003554375.1 Spirochaetaceae bacterium | reverse complement strand
GACCTTGGCACCTGTAACACGCTCGTATACGTACGTGGACGTGGTATCGGTGCAAATGAGCCGAGCGTTGTAGCCGTCGAGCGAGGGACCAAGAAAGTAATGGCAGTCGGTGAGGAAGCACGTCGGATGCTCTGGAAGACTCCGGGAGACATCATCGCCATACGTCCCCTGCACGACGGAGTCATTGCCGACCTCGAGACCACCGAAAAAATGATTCGCTACTTCATCTCCCGCGTGCTCAATCGACGCTGGTTCGTGAAGCCGCGCATGGTTATCGGTGTCCCCAGCTGTATAACGGAAGTGGAGCGACGCGCTGTCGAAGAGAGCGCTTATAAGGCCGGAGCTCGTGAGGTCCGCGTGATCGACGAGTCCCTGGCAGCTGCTATCGGCGCCAACATTCCCATCTATGAACCGGCAGGGCACATGGTTGCCGATATTGGAGGTGGGACCAGTGAGATCTCTGTGATCTCCCTTGGGGGCATGGTCGTAACCAATGCTATCCGCCTGGGCGGCGACGAGTTCGATGAGGCGATTATGAAGCACGTTCGAACCGTACATAACCTGATCATCGGAGAACGAACCGCGGAAGACCTCAAGAAGACGATCGGAAACGCTACGCCGGACAAGAAGATCGACAAGATGGAGGTGAAGGGAACCGACGCCATAACGGGCCTCCCTCGGAGGCTGGAAATCGATTCGGTGGAGGTGCGAGAGGCCCTACAGGAGCCGATCACTGCAATTGTGGAAGAGATCAAGAGAACGCTGGGTCAGACACCTCCCGAGCTGGCGGCCGATATTGTTGAGCGTGGCATAGTGATGACCGGTGGAGGCTCGATGCTCAAAGGACTGGACACCCTGATAGCAAACGAAACAGGCGTGCCGGCCTTCAAGGCGGAAGACCCGCTGCACTGTGTGGCGCTCGGAGCAGGGATGTCCTTCGATCACATGAAAGGCAAGCCGAACTCGCGTCAGGACATCTACAACACCATTACGCCGTAGGTTGATGGACCATGCAGAAGGGTTTCCGGAGCGCCGTAAAGGCTCATCGAACGCTGCTCGTGTTCGTTATCCTGGCGTTGTTCTCAACGGGGTCGATTATGGCCACGCACGAAGGCATGGCCCGAGGCCCCGTGGAGGCCGGGATGTCGCTTGTCTCCACGTTTCAGGGAGTATTCTCGAGTGTTGGGGACTTCTTCGCCTCTACGGTTACTTCGGTACGCCAGCTCAGCAGGCTCCGGGAAGACTATGACGGGCTTCTCGCTCGATTCCGGGAATATGAGACGCTGGAGCAAGACATAGAAGCTCTACAGCGGGAGAACGAGCTTCTAAGGGAAGCGCTGGACTTCTCCGAACGGCTGGGGATGGAGAACGTCCCGGCTAAGATTATCGGGCGGGCACCGGACAGCCTGTACTCGACCATCACGATCAACCGTGGACGCACTCATGGAGTCGACCGTGACATGCCTGTTGTGGCCGTTCAGGATGGTAACCAGGGGCTTGTGGGGAAGACCGTGGAAGCGGGCAGGTACACCGCCAAAATCCGCCCACTGCTGGATCCCAGCTTCCATGCTGCCGCGATGCTTCGCGAATCACGCTATCAAGGTCTTGTCAGCGGTACTGCGGCCTCTGACCCGACAGTAACCATGCGATATGTGGAAAGCGATGCGGCGGACAGGGTCACTCCCGGCGAAATGGTTATAACCTCCGGCCTCGAGTCCATATTCCCTCAAGGCATACATATTGGCCGCGTTCACGACGTCTCCGGCAACCCATATGATACCTCTATTGAGCTCAAGGTAGAGAGTCTCATCGACCTCACCCGACTCGAATACGTGTTCGTCGCACGTGAGGTCGAAGCGGGATCCGAGGTTCTGGATAGCGGCACGGAGGAGCGTCGATGAAGGCTGCTGTTCTCGGCTCTCTCCTGGCCGCCGCCGCGGCCATAGTCCGAACTAACTGGCTGCAATCAGTAGCTGTCGCGGGAACCACGCCGGACCTAGCGTTGATCATCATCGTCTACGTAGCGAACAAGAACGGTCCGATGATCGGACAGGTCACCGGCTTCGCCTCCGGCATCGTTCAGGATCTTCTCAGTACCGCACCGCTAGGCTTCAACGCACTGCACAAGTTGATTATCGGCTTCATCAGTGGCCGAACCCATGGTACTATGTACATAGACCCCGTACTCATGCCGGCGCTTCTGGTGCTTGGCGCTACGCTCTTGAAAGGTTTGGTGGGGCTTATGCTCGGTGCTGTCTTTGGACTTGCTCCGGCCGTTCAGAGCGTGTTGTCAACGGCGTTCGCCGTCGAAACGGCATATAACGCGCTCCTTGCACCGCCGGCTTTCGGGCTCTTATCTCTGATACGTAGGTTGGAAGCAAACCGATCACCGCTAAGGAGCTGAATTCGTGAGCGGTATAGGACTCGGCGGCAGCGGGGGAGTTTCCAGAAATCGTCTGTTTGCTCTGGGGATTGCTTTTGCCGTTTTTTTCACGGTATACCTT
>PWGF01000303.1 GCA_003554375.1 Spirochaetaceae bacterium | reverse complement strand
GGGAGGGGGGCCGGAGCGGACTGGAGACTACGAGTCAAGGTGGAGAGAGCGGCTCCGGAGTAAGCGACCCGAGTGCTGCGGGGGGCGGGGCGCTCGTGGGGGGGGAGCCTCCTCCGGGTGCCATGATGTATGTTACCGGTTCCGCCTCCGTCCCCGCCGCCGCGGTCTATCGGCAGCACGGAGAGAGGTTCGATGTCGCCTTTATGGGGGCGTTGCCCGGGGATACGGAGCGGAGTCCGACGGAGCTGAGTCCGACAGAGCGGAGCTTGACGGAGCGGAGTATCGAATAATGGATCAACGGACGAGAACGCTCCTGGAGTTCGAAGAGATCAAGCGTGCGGTCGGAGACGAGTGTCTCTCGGCGCTCGGCCGGGAGCGGGTCATAGACGTCGAGCCGGCTCAAAGTGTCGAGGAAGTGCAAGGGCTTCTCGATCGGGTTCAGGAGTGGTCGATGCTCTTTGCGGAGGGGTTGGAACCGCACGACCTCGTGTTCCCGGATATCCGGGAGCCTCTCGAGACGCTTCGAAAGCCGGGCACGGTGCTCGAGAGCGAGGATCTCGTCGCCGTAGCACGCTTTCTCCAGTCGGCCGGCATACTCAGGCGGAGCCTTCGCGAGCGGGGTGAAATCGCTCCGATTCTCGCTGAGGAGTCCGTCGCTTTGCCGGAGCCTCCGGAGCTCATCAAGACTGTTTTTCGCCGGTTCGACGCCACCGGAGAGGTCCGCGAGGAGAACTGGCCGGAGCTCACTTCCATTCGATCTCGGATTCGGGATCTCAAGCAGCGGATTGCGGAAACTGCGCGGCGTTTTATGAGCGATGCCCAGCTCTCGGCGGCCTTCTCCACGGACGCGGCGGCAAGCAAAGAGGGGCGTACGGTTCTTCCGGTCAAGAGTGACCACAAAGGCAAGGTTCCCGGTGTCGTGCACGACGTCAGCAGCAGTGGACGAACGGTTTTCGTCGAGCCGTTCGAGCTCGTCGAGCAGAACAATGCCCTGGTCGCAGAACAGGGGCGCTACGCTCAGGAGGTGCGGCGGGTGTTGCGCGAGCTCACCGACGAAATGCGGGAGCATTTCGCGGACCTCGAGACGGTGGTCGAGGCGGTGGTGTACTTCGACGGGCTTCGGGCGCGGGCGCGCTACGGGTATGTGCGCGAGAACCGAAGGGTCGAGCCGGGGCCGATCCGTCTGATGCAGGCTCGTCATCCGCACATTCCACGCGCATCGGTTGTACCGATCGATATCTGTCCTAGTGAAGGAATTCGCTGCCTGGTAGTGACGGGGCCGAATACCGGCGGCAAGACTGTTGCACTGAAGACGCTGGGGCTCATCGCGCTCATGAACCAGTTCGGGCTGTTCGCACCTGTAGCGGACGGAAGCTCGCTTCCTGTGTTCGACGCGGTGTATGCCGACATCGGGGACGAGCAGAGTATCGAGCAGAGCCTCTCTACGTTCAGTGGCCATCTCACCAACATCGCACGGTACCTCGAGCGTGCCGCCGGGCGCTCGCTTGTTCTATTGGATGAGCTGGGAGCAGGGACGGACCCACAGGAAGGGGGAGCGCTCGCGCTGGCTATCATGGATCGGCTTCTGACAACGGGATGCTTCGCTGTGGTCACGACGCATCACGGAAGTCTTAAGCGATACGGGTATGCGCATGAGGAAGTGGAAAACGCCTCGATGGAGTTCGACTCCGAGAGTCTGAGCCCGACATTCCGGATGCGCATCGGTGTACCGGGCGGGAGCCACGCGTTGGAGATAGCGGGAAGGGTCGGACTGCCCGAGGATGTGATCGCGGCGGCGCACCGCTATCTAGAGGGCCGGCGGAGCGATACCGCTCAGGTGCTGGCGGACTTGCAGGAAAAAGAGCACGAGCTCGATCGGCTTCGGGGGGAGATGCAGGACCGGCAAGACGCCCTCGATGAGCGCGCCAGGGAACAGGAAGAGCGGGAAGCTCATCTGGATGAGAAGCGCCGGCGTATCGCTTCAGGCAAGCTCGACGAGCTGGAATCGTTCGCGGCGGAGGCGCGGAGCACGCTCGAGAATCTGGTTCGGAAACTCCGGGAGCAAGAACGGCCGCTGACAAAGGAGGACACACGCGCGGTTAAGGATTATATTCGGGACCTGGATCAGGAGCTCGCTGCTCGGAGAGGTGAGCTCGAGGCGGAGGCTGAGTCGTCTGCCGGCCGCTCCGCGGAAACTCCCACCAGGGATCGTGCGCCGGCGGGGACCACGGTTTGCGAAGGTATGAGCGTTCGGGTACGCTCTACCGGACGCGAAGGTCACGTGGTTCGCCGGGACAAGAAAGGGCGGTGGCTGGTTCAGACCGGAAGCCTCAAGATTGCGCTTCCCGAGTCGGACTTGGAACCGCTGGCCACGGATCGGAAACCGTCCGCTGGAGAACGGCACGTGGCGGTTTCGGTTTCGGGACAGCGCCCTGGCCCGCAGACGTTCGAGCTGGACGTACGGGGGCTCAGGCTGCACGAGGCTATCGACAGGGTGGAGCAACATATTCAG
>PWGF01000349.1 GCA_003554375.1 Spirochaetaceae bacterium | reverse complement strand
TCGTGGGCGATCTGGATCTCCACATTGATCCGGCGTCCGGTGCCGTCCTTCGCCTTGACGTCGAGGATGCTCTCTTTGTTCTCCTGCAGCTCGCGCAGATTGAACGGATTGCGGATCTCCAACTCCACCACGAGGTCATGTCCCTTGTGCGCGAACACGGCGTTGACGAAGTCGATGAGGAGGTCCTTGTTGTTCTCCGATCCCAACAGATAGCGGACGAACACATCCGCCATCGGATTCAACGGGCGTTCAACGGGCATGGACAACACTCTACCCCGGTCCGGCCCCGGCGGCAAGGACGGCGTCTCCGCCGTCTCCGCCGGCGCGGCATTCACGTTGGGCACGAACCTGACACCCCCGCTACCTTGACAGCACACGAGTTCGCTCCGATTCTGTCCAGAGTTCAGCTAACGTCGGCCTTATTCGTCGATGCTTTTTTCCATGAAGGTGGACGACCATGCCCTTGTACCATCGCGAGCTGGATACGCTCCGGCTCATTGCTCCCAAGAGCTTTCAGAGGGAGAAGGAGCTGCAGCGGCTCATCGAAGGCAACCTCGGGATAATCTTCAACTGCCGCTTTGTGGCCACCGAGTTCTCGACGGGGCCCGTTCACGGGGGGCGGATCGATACGCTTGCGCTCTCCGAAGAGAACAATCCGGTGATAATCGAGTATAAGACGGTGGAGTCGTCGCAGCTTATCAACCAGAGCCTGTACTATCTCTCGTGGATGAATGACCATCGGGGAGATTTCGAGATGCAAGTGCGGCACCGGTATCGGGAGGACGATGTGCCGGTCGACTGGTCTCAGATTCGGGTGATCTGTATTGCGCCGGAATACAAGAAGTACGACATCCACGCAGTGCAAATGATGGGTGCCAATATCGAGCTGTGGCAGTATCGGTATTTTCAGAATGATGGCCTCTTCCTCGAGGAGGTGTATCGCCGGGCTGCCGCATATTCGGATACGCCCGCGGTCCAGGCCGGCAAGGCGGAAAGTGAGGGCTCGGAGAAGGATCCGGTCATGGTAGCAGCAGGGAAGAAGGCCGCTCTGACCCGGGCCACTGCCCAGTACTCGCTCGACCCGCATTTGGCGAAAATCAACGAGAAGAAGCGGGAACTTCTCGAGCAGACGCGTGAGTATCTGCTTTCGCTTGACGAGGCGGTGGAGGAGGTTCCCAAGAAGTTCTACGTTGCATACAAGGTGGCGCAGAATTTCGCGTGCCTTGAGGTTCATAAGTCCAAGCTACTTCTCTATCTCAAGCTCAAGCCGGCCCAGCTTGACGGTCTTCCCGGCAATGCGCGTGACGTAACCAACATCGGACACTACGGGACGGGGGACCTTGAGGTTTCGGTGGCATCAAACGAGGAGTTGGAAGCGGCGAAGCCCTACATCCGGATGGCCTTCGACAACATCGGCGGCAATTAGGGCCTCCGGCCCGTATCGCGTGTACGGAGCGGCAGGCACCGGGAAGACCGTCGTAGCCATGCACCGCGCGCGCAAACTGGCGCGCGACTTTTTCCCCGACGAGACCGACCAGATTCTCTTCACCACCTTCAACCGCAATCTCGCCGGTGACATCCGCCGAAACCTCCAGACGCTCTGCACCGATGCCGAGCTGAGCCGCATCGAGGTCACCCATATCGACAGTTGGGCCAACCAGCTTCTCAAGCGCCTCGGCTACACCGTCATCCCCATCGAGGGTGACGAGGACAAGCGCGAGGAGCTGTGGCGTCATGCCCTGGTGCACAAAGACGAGTCACTCGAGTTGCCCGACGAGTTCTTCCGAACCGAGTGGGAGACCGTTATCCAGGAGCAGGGGATCCACTCCGCCGAGGAATACCTCAAAGCCCGCCGTACCGGCGCCGGAACCAGACTGTCGCGGCGCGGGCGCCTCGCCGCCCGGCCCGTGTTCGAACGGTACCGCAAGCTGCTTTCGGAGGAAGATCGCCTGGAGTACGCGGACATCCTGCGGATCGCGCGCGAGAAACTCGAGTCGGGCGAACGCCCCCAACGCTACGTCGCCGTCATTATCGACGAGGCGCAAGACATGCACCCCGAAGCCTTCCGGCTCGCCCGCGCCATCGTCGCTCGCCCCGAGCAGGAGATCCCGCCAAACAGCCTCTTTATCGTGGGCGACGGCCACCAGCGCATCTACCGCCGACCCACCCGCCTCTCGGCCTGCGGTATCCCCATCGTCGGCCGAAGCCGCAGACTCAAGCTCAACTACCGCACCACCGAGTAGACTCGCCGCTTCGCCGCGAATGTCCTTGCCGGCCACAAGATCGAGGACCTCGACGGAGAGGAGGAAAGTCTCGCCGGCGCCCCGCGACTCTCCTCAGCAGCACCTTCACCAGTGGTTTCCTGAAGGTGGGGTGTGCGATATCCAGGCGGTGAGCGAGGTGGTGTAATCAGGGACAATTCGGTTCAATAGGTGGTTTGTGACACGTCCATTACGCATAGTACTCGGCGAACTGCTCCTCGGGCGCTTTTTCGATGTATTCGGTGATGTCCTCATAGAGCTTGCCTCCGATGATGTAGCCGACATTGAGGCGGTCACACAACGCGAAGAGCTTCTGATCGAAGAAACCGGCACCGGCCACCACGACAATCGATGCATCGGCGGCGTAGGTCCTTCGGATGTAGCGCACCAGCTCAGCGATCGTCCGTGCGGCATGGTTTCCGTGGTTCCTGTGCGCCCTGCCGTTTCGAAAGATCGCATCCACCAGCATCCGCTTCCAGAAGATCTGCAGCGGCTGGAAACCCTTCACCTTCTTGTAGGCCGGTTCTACCCCTTCGCGCTGCTCGGCGTCATCGTTGTCCATGACCATGGTGTCGATACCCAGATAGATCACTTCCAGCTCTCGATGCGCAACCGCCGGCCGAACATCCGCCTTAGCACGTGTCGGAAGAGCCACACGCGCATCACCGAGATGCCGGCGAAGAAGCGCTTGACCGCGTGTGAGGAGACAAGGCGATGGGGCGCGGTCTCGATCGCACCGGCGTACCCCTCATCTTGGCGCAGCCGCTCGAAGCGCGTCAGATGGAGGTCGGTGCCGTCGAAGAAGAAGCAGAGAATGTGATGGAACAGCGCCGCCAAAGGGGCACCCTTGCGGCTTCTTTTGAGGAACGAGAAGCGCGCGGCGAGAAGGTCGGCAATCCCCGTCGTATGCAGGTAACGGCTCACCCTCGAGCGGCGGCCGGATCCCCCGAATGTCCCGGCCGGGTACGCGCTGCGCGCGCTCTTCAACGTACTCGCACATGCCTTCCGGGACCACTACGGCTTCGTCGACCCGGCGAAGCCCGACGAGGAGTTTGAGCGCTGGAAGCGCACCGTGCTCGACGTCGACGACTTTGACCCCGACCTGGTGGTCGTTGCGGTTGCCTCAGATGGGTCGATGGTCGGCGCATCGGTCTGCAGACCCAGCCATGGAGCGCACCTCGATATGGGATGGGTGACCATACTCGGCGTGGCTTCTGCGCACCGCAAGCGCAGGCTCGGTCAGTCGCTTCTACGCCGCTCGCTGGAGCTCTTCTACGAGAAGGGGAAGAAGCACGCCGGACTCGGCGTGGACGCGGAGAGCCTTACCAACGCAACACGCCTCTACGAGAGGTGTGGCATGCGGAAGATCCGCGTGTCGCTCCAGATGGAGCGCCTCATCCGCGACGGGTACGAGCTCGCGAACATCGGATGAGCGGGGGCGTTGGAACGACTTCCGTGTTCTCGGTGGAGATCTCGGCGAGCCCGGCGCCTGATCCGTGCCGGGTGATCGCAATACCGAGCGCAAGACCACGCCGCGAATATCTGGTCGGGCGCGAGAGACGGGCGGTCGTGTTCCTCCGGACCGCGGCGATCACATCCATTGCACGTGTAAGCGGTGCAGCCCGGAACTTGCGCCCGTGAGAAAGCCGCATTACGATGCTTTGCGTGGTAACCGTTTCGATTCTTGCGGGAAGACCGGGCGAGATGAGCGTGAAGATTCCCTATCATCCCCAACTCGTGGAAGCGATCCGTACCCTCCGGGCCGGCGTTGGGATCGTACGGGAAGGGTTTGGCGGATGCCGGACACGCAGAAGCATCGCGATACGCTTCTCTCGGCATTATGCCGGACGGGATTGTTCAACGCCCCGGACAACGAGGAGCAACCATCGGCTTCGTCATCGCAGTCCGGATGGCAGACCTGGTTCGACCAGCGGATGACCGCCATGCACTACAGCCGGCGCACAAAGCGCACGTACGCCGGCTGGATCTCCCGTTACTTGGCGTACTCCGGTGCTGATGACACTGCGGGTCCGGAGGAACGGATCAACGCGTGGTTGACACATTTGGCGGTAGATCGGAACGTCGCTGCCTCAACCCAGAATCAGGCTCTGGCGGCGGTGCTGTATTACTATCGCCACGTGGTCGGACGGGACGTCGGCGATCTGGGCACGCTCATTCGCGCACGGCGGCCTCAACGGCTCCCGGTCGTACTGAACCGGGACGAAGTACGAGCGGTATTCGCACAGTTGACCGGCGTACATCGACTGATTGTGACGTTGCTCTATGGCGCCGGGCTCCGGCTCACCGAGTGCGTGCAACTCCGCCCGCCACTCCTTCGGAACGCACTTGATCGAGAACGGCTACTACATTCGCACCGTACAGGAGCTGCTGGGGCACAAGGACGTCAAGACCACGATGATCTACACCCACGTTCTCAACCGCGGGCCGTCGGGCGTACGTAGCCCTGTGGACGCAATGGAGCCATGAGCACATGGCGGATATCACCGATCAGCCCAACATCGGCAACCATCATCTGCCAAAACCCGGAAGTCATTGTCACAGAAGCAAAACCGACGGGGCGCTCCTGCGTCGCGGGATGCTATACTGACACGTCGTGCGTGACACAACGGATTGGGACGAACCGGAGAAACAATGTTAGGCGCATCTGGGAGACGAGACATGCGAATCGAGAAGGACGGAACGCCGATATGTAGTCTGGAGGACTGGTTGCGCCTTGCTCCACCAAAGGACGGCGCAAAGCAATGGGTTGACGGCCGTAGCGCGAAGGAAGTGGCACGAGCCTGGCTGGCCAGCGACATGCGGGCGCCGGCTGAGGTTGAGGCGGCATTGCGCTTGCACTCTGATTTCGCCGATCTTGTCGTCGAGAGGGTCGAGCCGGAAGTGCACCTGGCCTTCGATCAACGAAGAGGGCCTCGCAACGCCGATCTGCTGGTGTGGGCGCGTGACCGAACCGGTCGAGTAGCCGTAACAGTTGAGGCAAAAGCCGACGAAGAGTTCGACAACCGAGTCACGGACGTCTTTGATGCAGGTCTGGAACGGCGTATTGCATCGCCGCATTCCGAAGGCGTTGCGCGCCTCATTGATCTGGCTGAATCGATTCTGCCACTTCGCGTACCCGGAACAGTGACGGCAGGAAGAGTGCGCTATCAACTCCTGACCGGAGTGGCTGGAACTCTGGCGCATGCTGCCGCCGTAAAAGCGGACCGCGCGATTCTTCTTGTGCATGTATTCCGTTCCGCCAAGACATCCGAACGAAAGCTAGCCGAGAATACTAAGGATCTCGACGAGTTCGTGGCAAGGCTGTCCTCGAGCAAAGTGGCTGGCCTTTCCGCCAATTCCCTGGTCGGCCCGTTTCACGTACCAGGCAAGCCGCTATTCTCGAAGAGAGTGGCGTTGTACATTGGCAAGGCATTGCGGACTATCGGAACACCGAGCGCCTAACCAGCCGTTCGACCTGACAGTCGGCTTCGCCTCCTGCAGGTCAACGGCAAGGCGTTAAGACGCCTCCTGACTTGGCGTGTCTTGGTAGCGAGCTGTGGAGATGCCCCGGGAAACGTGGGAAACCTGATAGCAAGAGTTCGAGTTGGAGCAATCGAGAATGCTCGGTAAGTATAAACTGGTCTGAATACGGAGAAACCTCGCGATGACTTCAGAGGAGGTGTGTACCGTGCCCCTTAGAGGGATTGTTGAGGCCGAAGAACAGTGGTATTGTACTGGTAAGGAATGTAAGGATTCCTAGGAGGTTGCAATGGAATTGGCGAAGCTTACCTCCAAAGGGCAGGTTACCGTTCCAGCGGAAATCCGCAAGAAGCTAGGGCTAAAGCCCGGCGACAAGGTCCTGTTTCTGGAGCAAGACGGCCGGATTACCCTCGTGAACTCCAGTCGCGCTGCGTTTCGAGAACTGCAATCGGAACTGGAAGGGAGAGGTGAACAGTCAGGGCTGAATAGCGAGGAACAGGTGGTGGACGCCGTCCGTGAGGTGCGCCGGGAAGGCTCCGAAAGATAGGGGCGGCCGGTGCGGGTGTTTGTAGATACCAATGTCCTTGTTTCGGCGCTGCTGTTCCGCGGCAGCCGAGTAGCAGAGTGTGTTGAGCGGATTATCGAGTCCCACACAATGGTGCTATCCGAGCAAGTGCTTGCGGAGTTTCGCGCGGTGATGGTGCGGAAGTTCCCGGATAAGGCAAGGCAGGTTGAACGGTTCCTGGCTCAGTTGAACTATGAAACCGCGCCGGTCCCCGAAGATGATGGGCCCTTTGAGCTCCCTGCCGTTCGCGACGAAACCGATCAGTTCATCTTGGGCGCGGCGGTTGAGGCCCAATGTGATTGTGTAGTGAGTGGCGACAAGGATCTTCTGGAAGTAGACACGGATGTGATCTCCATCATGCGCCCCGCATCATTCCTTGAGGCGAGGCTTGCCGGTAATCAACGCTGGGACGAAGACACCGAGCAACCCTAATCGGTGTTACCGGTAGGCTCTACCAGAAACTGCTGTGGTGAGGCGTCTTAACACATATAACGCCTCCCCCCGTCAACAGGACATAAGTAACCGCGACCGCCCGGGACGGGGTCTTGGCGCAACTGATATGAATCCGGCATTGGGCCGAAGTGGTCTGACTTCGGTTCTTCGGTTCAGGCAGCTATGTGGAAGAGTCTGCTGTCAAACACATATCGAGAGTCGTGTTCGCTCTCGGCACGCTCTAGAACATCATATGGCCCGTGATGTCGTCTGATTCAAAAGAGACGCTCGGCTTTCCATTCGCCGGCGCAGTTACGAGGGCAGATCGACGCGGGGCAGACCGAACTAACTTTTCGCCTCTATACGCAGATTCATCTATGTGTGAAAAGAGGGAGCGCAGCGGCGGTGCCAATCATTACCCACTCTCGGGAAACGGGCGATGTCGCCAATCTCATAGAGGATGACAAGCGCGAGGGTGGGCCCGATTCCGGGAACCGTCTGCAGCAGCTGTAGTCCGACCGGATCATGGCACTTCACCTGCTCGATGAGCCGGCGGCGGATGAGATCGCGCGTGGAGCGCATGTGCTTCGGATACGCGTAGGCGAGCGGGAGCATCCCGGCGCGAAGCAGCTGGGCGATCTTCTGTGAGTCTATGCGGTCGTTTTTCACCTTCCCGCCGTGGATCGCCTTCATGTACAGCGCGTGGCCGAGGACGAAGTGCACGCCGAGCTCGGCGCACACATCGGCGATCCAGTACCACACGAACACGCACTCGACCCGCGAGCGCGAGATCTTTCGCGGTATGGATCGATGACGCCGGTCAGTGCCTGTGGGTTTGCCCCGACATTGCGATGGCCCAGGACGGTACCATCCGCGTCGGTGACGCAGACGTACATTTTGCTTGTGTGCAGGTCGATCCCGCAGTAATACTTGTGGTGATGCGAGTAAAAGCGCATCGTTCGCCTCCTCCTTGGGCTTGGGGATTGTTTGATGCGGTAGTTTACCGCACCTCCCAAGGCGGGAGGCGTTAATGAGTATCCTGACGTTCCAATATTGGCGCCGCCAGAGGTATAGCCGACCGGCGTCCGGCCGGCGTTTCCGTAGTGGCCTCGTTCTGCGCCAGCCGCTGGAGCCGCCAATCCGCTGAACTCGATATTGCCTGACCGTGTAGGTTTCGTGAAAGTTAGCTACAAAATCACGTACCCAAACGGAAAGATCTACATCGGCAAGGATCTGACCGATTCGATCAACTACTTCGGCAGCGCCCAAAACCAGCTAATAGAAGCGGATTTCACCCGTGATGAGAAGCGTGACTTCACGATCCGAAAAACGATCCTGTGGGAATCGGATTGCGCGAGTGACAGCGAAGTGAGTCTGAAAGAAGCCGAGTTTATTCGGTATTGCCGCTCGAACGATCCGGCGGTCGGATGCAATCGCTGGCCGCCAAAGGTCGTTGAATCAAAACAGAGCCGAGAACACGGCTGTCCGGTTAACTGTATAAGCCAACGCCCTAAGATACTGTATGAGAAGTAATTAAGGACGATTTTCGGATTTATCGATTTGAATCGCGGTCCGCTTCTGCGGCATCCTCTCGGGACGATTTTCGGGAGGTGACTGATGAATCAGGGGCGTACGGTGTTCTCGCAGGTTATGGATTTCGTCCCGATGTATGAGTTCCGCAAGTGTGTGGCGCGCTACCGCGGCAATCACCGGGTTCGGAGCTTCTCCTGCTTGAGTGAGTCAGTTTCCGTGCATGGCCTTCGCCCAGCTAACCTGCCGCGAGAGCCTGCGCGATATCGCGTCGTGCCTGAACTCGATGTCGACCAAGCTTTACCACATGGGCTTCCGCGGGAACATCAGCCGCAGCACTCTGGCCGATGCAAACGAAGGACGAGACTGGCGGATTTATGCCCAGTTTGCGCAGGTGCTCATCGACAGCGCCCGCGGACTGTATCGTGGTGAGGAGTTCGGCGTGGAGCTCGATGAGACCGTCTAAGCGCTGGACTCCACCAGGATCGACTTGTGCCTATCGCTGTTTCCGTGGGCTCGCTTCCGAAAACGCAACGGCGCGGTAAAGCTGCACACGCTGCTCCACCTCAGCGGTAACGTACCGTCATATATATAGAAATCACCGACGAAAAGCCGTGAGCCGAGAAGAATCGTAGATTAACATTGTATAGACACCGGCCTATCTTGAATTTGAATGCAGTGCCTGTGGGATGACCAGAAGAACGAACGGCTGAAGTCACAGCGGCTCGTGTCATTCGAAGAGATTTCTGAGGAAATCCTCCAAAACAGGTACCTTGATATCATCAAGCACCCGAGCCAGGATAACCAGCGGTGCTTCCTGATTCGGTTGAAAGGGTACGTATGGGTCGTGCCGTTTGTGGTTGATGAATACCGACGCCTTCTGTTGAAGACCGCGTATCCGAGTCGGAAGTACCAGAAACGATACGGAGGCGAGAAATGAACTTCAATTTAACGCCGGAAGAACAGGAAATAGAAGATCACGCCGAAGAGTTCGAATCGGTCACCGGTGAAGAACGCCACGAAATTGAAACGATCATCGACGAGGCTCGACGCAGTCGCCAAGTTAATCTTCGAATGTCGGAGTTTGATCTTGAGCTGGTGAAGAAGCGAGCGCAAGCCGAAGGGATCCCGTACCAGACGCTCATCAACCAGATCGTGCACAAGTACGTCACCGATCAGATGTATGATCGTGAAGAGCTTCGAAAAGTCTTGGCTGAGATGCGTGATATTCAGGCAATATAACACGTAGGATTGAGACGACCCGAAGGGTCGATTCAATCCAATGTTCAAGAAGCCGGGGCTAAGGTGCCTCTCTCTATTATAGGGCAATGCGTGGCGAAAGGCGGGCAAAGCGGGCGTAGGGCCAGGCGAAGAAGGCGCGGCGGAGGTTGCCGAGCGCGTGTTTTGAGCCGACATCCCTACAAATCCGGACAGCAACCACACCGAAACCGCCGCGCGGAAGGCTTCGGCGCCAGCTAACTTGCGCACCCATTGCCATAAATCCTTACAACACAAGGACCGGAGGTTATGTTTCGCCACTACGTTCGGGCTCGACGACGTAGCGCTTCTTAGAAAGCGGGTTTGCGGTGATGCCGAGCGCCGCGTAGATAGCCTTCTGCTCCTCGGTCGGATTGGTGGCAAGCCGCAGGTGGTGCCGCTTTCCGTGTTCGTCTGTGAAGGAGACGGTAAGTACGCGATGCGTCTCGAGCTCGCGGGCGATCGTTGGCCACGAGCGATGTTCGCCGGCGGCGCGCAACAGGTGCTCGGTTGCGTGCAGCAGGTGATAGGCGAGCAGCGAGATGAACACGTGCGCGTCGCAGCGCTCCTCGTAGTGATGATATATGGGGCGGACGCCGAGGGAGCTCTTAAGATAGCGGAACGAGCGCTCGACCGTTTGGAGCATCATGTAGAGGTGCCACAGCTCGCTCGCCTCGAGATCGGTTCGATCGGTTCTGAGAACGTAGACGCCGTCGAGCGCCTCGGCCTCGCCGAGCCGGTCCTCCCTGCGCCACCAGCTCAGTCGTAGTCCGCCGTCGCTCTCGATGAGCTCGGTAGCAAAGAAGCGCGAAGCTCTCCGGTTCCGCTGCCGCGCGCGACCGATGCGCTGCCACGCCTCTTTCTTACTCAGCCGGCCGGAAGCGACCGCCTCGGCGATGTCGGTAAGCTCGACTTCGAGCCGTTCGAGGAAACGGGTTCGGATTGCCCGGTCTTTCTCTGCGCGGTCGACGCTTCGCACAAGCAGAAACGCCTCATCGTCGCGCCGTCTGTGACAGATAGTGACGTCGGGATGCTCGGCATCCACCGGGGCGAAGTCCTCGGCGTGGAGCTCGCCGATCCACTCGCGCCGACTGGGTGAAGCGACGCCGGTGATGTAATGATACCCCCGTTCGGCAAGGAACTTGAGGTTTTTCTTGGTTGCAATGCCGCGGTCGACGACGACGGTGGCGCCCTGCCGACGACCACAGCGCGCCTCGAGCCGCTCAAGCATCTCGCCGAGGGGGGTACTGTCGGCGGTGTTACCCTTCCAGCTCTCGGTTGCTTTGGGGAAACCCGCCTCATCGAGGACCACCCCGACCACAGGCTGAGGGCGATCGCCGCGGCGGTCTCGCGAGTACCCCCGGGCCGCCTTGGGGTTGTGCTGAGCGCGCCCCTCGGAGTAGGTGCTTGTGAGATCGTAGAGTACCGTTGTCTCGGCAAGACCGAAGAGGCTGCGTTCGCTGTGAGCGAGTGCCTCTTCGATCCGCTCGCGAGCGGCCCACAACCGGTCGCTCACCTGGTAGAGGAGGTCCTTGCCGATGAAGTCCGGCCTCTGCCCAAGCAGATCGCCAAGCGCGGTGCGCTCGACCCAGCGACTTGTAGCGAGCTCGCTTGCCGGATGTACGAGTCGGCCCACCACTTCCACCATCGCCGCGATTCGCCGGCGCTCGGAGAGCCCCGCTTCGGCGAGGATCTCGTCGAGGCCGAGCTTGCGCCACATCGCCACGCCAACGTGGACGGGACCGAGCTCGACCGCCTCGGAGACTTCGATCCCCTCCGGATCGAGCGTCACCTGCTCGCCGCCGGGCGTTTCGGCGGCCTTCTTCTCCATAACCAGCCGCGCGATGCGCTCCGCCTCGGCGCGCAACCCTTCCTCCTCGGCTTCCGGAGGCAGCAGGCGCCGTTCGCCGGTGAGTCGCTGGTCGATGAGCTTTCCGAGCAGCCGCACGCGCTCGGCGGGGATGTGCTCGAGCTTGCCGAGCGAAAGCACCACCCGCTGCCGGGGCCCTTTGTCGGTACGCACCGCTTCGACGAGCTGGT
>PWGF01000105.1 GCA_003554375.1 Spirochaetaceae bacterium | reverse complement strand
GGAGCAGCCGTATCCATGCCGGGCATGATGGACACGGTTCTCAACCTCGGGCTCAACGATCAAGCCGTACAGGGGCTCGCCAAGAACACCAACAACCCGCGCTTCGCGTGGGACGCCTACCGTCGCTTCATCAACATGTACGGCGACGTCGTCAAGGGCTGCGAGCACGAGAACTTCGAGGACGTTCTCAGAGAGGTCAAGCAGAAGAAGGGCGTGGAAGAGGACGTCGAGCTCGATGCGGACGATCTCAAGGAAGTCGTAGACCGTTACAAGGAAGTCTACAAGAAGCATACGGGAGAGGACTTCCCGCAGGACGCCAGGAAGCAGCTCTGGGGCGCGGTCGACGCCGTGTTCGGTTCTTGGAACAACCCGCGTGCCGTCCAGTACCGGAAGCTCAACGACATCAAGGGGCTTATCGGTACGGCCGTGAACGTTCAGTCGATGGTCTTCGGTAACCTGGGCGACGACTCCGGCACCGGCGTATGCTTCTCGCGCGACCCCTCCACCGGAGAGAACGTTTTCTACGGCGAGTATCTGATGAACGCGCAGGGTGAGGACGTGGTTGCCGGTATCCGGACGCCGAAGGAGCTGCAGACGCTCAACCAGCAGAACCCCACGATCTACAAGCAGCTTGTGGACGTCAAGGAGAAGCTGGAGAACCACTACGGTGACATGCAGGACATGGAGTTCACCATCGAGCGTGGTACCCTCTATATTCTGCAGACCAGAAACGGCAAGCGCACCGGGATCGCCGCAATCAAGATCGCAGTCGATCTCGTCAACGAGAACAAGCTCAAGCCGCAGGAGGCGGTGACGCGCGTCACGCCACAGCACATGGACCAGGTCTTCCACCCCATGATCGACCCGGAAGCCAAGAAGACCCACCACGCGCTCGCCAAAGGGCTCAACGCCTCCCCCGGCGCGGCAACCGGACGGATCGTCTTTACCGCGGATGACGCGGAGGCCTGGGCAAAGCAGGGAGAGAAGGTGCTTCTCGTACGCCGGGAGACGTCCCCTGAGGACATCGGCGGAATGCACGTTGCCGAAGGCATTCTTACCTCCACCGGCGGAATGACCAGCCACGCAGCCGTCGTCGCGCGCGGAATGGGAACGCCATGCGTGGCGGGCTGTAAGGATGCCGTCGTGGGAAACAAGAAGGTCACATTCGACGGCAAGGAGTTCAAGGAAGGGGACTACATCACCCTGGACGGTACTACCGGAGAGGTCTACGAAGGCCGGCTCCCGCTCGTAGAGCCCAAGCTCGCCGGTGAGCTGGACACCTTCCTCGGCTGGACTGATGAGGTGCGGAACGCCGCGCAGCGCCGCGGGGTCAAGCAGAAAGGCTTCGGCATCCGCGCGAACGCGGACACTCCCACGGACGCGCAGAAGGCGCGGGAGCTCGGCGCGGAAGGGATCGGGCTCTGCCGTACGGAGCACATGTTCTTCGAGGAGAAGCTCCCGATTTTCCGTGAGATGATCGTTGCGGAGAACGAGGAAGCTCGGAGGAAGGCGCTCGCCAAGCTCCGGCCCATGCAACAGGAGGACTTCGTCGGAATCTTCCGGGCCATGAACGGGTTCCCGGTGACGGTGCGCCTCCTGGATCCGCCGCTTCACGAGTTCGTGCCGCACGAGGATCGCGATATCAAGGAGCTCGCAAAGACGCTCGGTGTGGACGAGCAGAAGCTCAGGGACAAGATTGCGTCGCTCGGCGAGGCCAACCCCATGCTCGGCCATCGCGGATGCCGGCTTGCCATCACCTATCCGGAGATCTACGAGATGCAGGTGGAGGCCATCATGAGCGCCGCCTGCCAGGTCGCCGGCGAAGGCGTGGACGTACAGCCGGAGATCATGATTCCGCTTGTGGGCACCGATCGCGAGCTCGCTCCGCTCAGGGAACGCACGCAAGAGGTCGCGGAGCGCGTGCAGAAGGAGATGGGCCGGTCGGTGAACTACCTGATCGGTACCATGCTCGAGGTACCGCGCGCAGCGCTCGTTGCGGACAAAGTCGCCGAGCACGCAGACTTCTTCAGCTTCGGTACCAACGACCTCACCCAGATGACCATGGGCTTCTCGCGTGACGACACCGGCAGCTTCCTGCCGGAGTACGTGGACCAGGGCATCTACGAGTACGACCCGTTCCAGAGCCTGGATCAGGAGGGCGTCGGACAGCTCGTGGAGCTCGCCGCCGAGCGCGGTCGTAAGACCAAGCCGGAGCTCAAGCTGGGAATCTGCGGAGAGCACGGAGGAGATCCCGCGTCGATCGACTTCTGCTACCGCACCAACCTGAACTACGTCAGCTGCTCGCCGTTCCGCGTACCGATCGCACGTCTTGCATCGGCGCAGTCGGTGATGAAGAACAGCTAAGACGTCAGCAAGAAATCAGCGAGAAAGAAGAACGAACGCTTGATGCGAGCCCGGCTTCGGCCGGGCTCGTTTCGTATAGGTGGGCTTGTTTCATATGGGGCGTGAGGTGGGGCGCAAGGCACGGATTATTGCCGGTCGCGCGTGAGGGAAG
>PWGF01000258.1 GCA_003554375.1 Spirochaetaceae bacterium | reverse complement strand
TCTCCAAAGCACTCAGCGTAGCAATGCTCATGACGCGGATCCCCCTTCCCTCGCCGCGTGTCTACGACCTGTCCCGGGCCGCTCTGTACCTTCCGGCGACCGGCCTCTTCGTCTGGCTTGTCGTGGCGGTTGCGGCCGTTCCTGCGGCCACTCTCCTCAGTATTCCGGTGGCGGCTGCGGCTGCAGTACTGGTCGTCCAGTACTGCGGGTTCAACCTCTTCCACTTCGACGGGCTTCTCGACTCTGCCGATGCACTTGCCTACAAAGCAGACCCGAGTCGGCGGCAGGCCATTCTCACGGACCACATCACCGGAAGCTTCGCGCTCTTCTTCGGTTGTCTCTACATCGTCACAAAGGTGGCCATTCTGAGCTGGGTCGTCATCCCGGACGGCCTGGCTCTTACAGCAGCGGGCGTTACTCTGCAGGGTGTCGTCGCAACCGCCGTCGCTCTGGCTTATCCCGTAACCGGCCGCTTGACGGCCGGCATCCTGCCACTTATCTCGCGACCGCTCCGTACTGCGGGCCTGAGCTCGCAGTTCGAGCGATACCCCCTGGGGCTCTGGATCCCAGGCTGTCTGGTGACCCTCCTTATCGCCGCTGCGGTCCTGGTCGGTCTGGCCCATTTCCAAGCGACTGAGGGCTCGCTCCTTGCTACGGCAGTCGGGGACCCAGGCCTCTCCCCAGCAATGCTCGCCGTGCTTCCGGTAGCGTTCTGCGTTCCGGCGTTTGCGTCAGCCGCGCTAGTGAGCCGGTTATTCCGCCGGCGGATCGGAGGAATAACCGGAGATGGGTACGGACTTGCGGTGGAGATCGGTGAGCTGGCTCACCTACTCGGCGTCGCTGCGCTCCTGGTTCACTGACGTCGTGACCCGCCATTCAGTCGGCGAGCGGGGGCGGGAGCCGGCTCAGCAGGGAGTGCACGGAGGCAGTGTGTCGACTCTCAACACCTTACGGCCGGCCGGCAGGCGCCGGCGTAGCGATTTCGGGGAACACCATGAACTCCGCGTAAAGGTCATTGAACCCCGGATCCAGTGATAAGTCGATATGCTCGATCGCATCACGGAGTTCCTCCGCCTCTCTCTGTGCCTCTTCGGAGAGCAGCGCGTCCTTCGCGCCCTGCAGCGCCGTGTTCCCCATCGACCGGATTTTGGCTGCTTCAACCGGAGGCAAGAGGCCTACCCGCAGCGCGTGCTCGCGCTGAACGAAGCTCCCGAAGCCGCCGGCAAGCAGTACTTCGTCGAGATCAGCGAGCGAGACTCCGGCCTTCCGAAGGATGGTCTCAGTACCGGCTCTAATGGCGGCGATGGCAAGCTGGAGCTCACTCACGTCTTTCTGCCATAGGCAGATCGGCCGCCGGGTGGCAGATTCCTCGGCGGTGACCAGAACGAAAACAGTGCGGCCGTCTCGCTGGGTCAACCGGCGCCTCAAAGCAGGCAGAACCTCGGGCCCGCACTCATCGGGACTTCTAAGCTTCCCGTTCCGTCCAAGGATACCGCTCGTCAGGAGCTCCGAGAGCACCTCGATGAGCCCCGATCCACAGATACCCGACGGCCGCTCGTCACCAATGACCCCGAGAGATACCTCGCCGTCCTGCAAACGCACGTGCTCGATCGCCCCAGGTGAGCCGCGCATCCCTTCTACAATACGCGCTCCTTCGAGCGCCGGCCCGGCGGCGGTCGAGGCGGCAAGCATTTTCTCGCCATGCTTGAGGACGATCTCGCCGTTCGTCCCGATGTCGATATAGAGTGACGTCCCGGCCCGACGGACGAATCCAACTCCGACCAAACCGGCAGTCGTATCGCCGCCCACGAACCCGCCAACCTGCGGAAACACGAACACTCGGGCCCGTGGATGGACCCGAAGTCCAAGCTCGCCGGCAGCGCCCCGTAGTGCACCGTCAAACGCCTGAACAAAAGGCAAGCAACCAAGCGCCGAAGGGTCCATACCGCAGAGGATCTGCTGCATAGCGGCATTCCCCGCAACCGACACGTCGTATATCGCCTCCGGCGATATCCCTTCCCGGCTTACCAGCTCTTCGATGAGCGCGTTACAGGTTTCCACCGCCGCGGATCGCATACGCGCCAAATTGTCCGAATCGTCCATGACCCGCGAGATACGGGTGATCACATCGTGCCCAAAGCTTACTTGGCTGTTCATGCATGCGGCCGCCGAGCCTCCTGATTCGACAGGGCGATCGAGCCGAACCAGCGTCGCGGCAACGGTCGTCGTTCCCAGATCGAACGCTACGCCGTACACCCGTTCCGGCTTGCTGTCCTCTGTGAGCGAAAGCAACCGGCCGTAGCCGGTAACCGCCGTTCCCGCCCACGAATTCGTCCGTAGAAACGCCGACACCTCCCGTGCCTGAGCGATCGTGAGTTCGACGTTTCCCACGGCGCGCCGGAACCGCGCGACATCCGGGATCGCGTCGTCGCGGTCGGGCTCGGGAAGAGAAAACCGCCGCAGCTTCACCGAAGGATCCCACGGCCGTTCATTGCGAAGCCGCTCCGGACCTGTCC
>PWGF01000312.1 GCA_003554375.1 Spirochaetaceae bacterium | reverse complement strand
GACCGCGCCGACGCCGCCAAAGCCGGCGCGCTCGATCCGCCCCCGCCTCTTCTCGGACTCAACAGCCGGGACCTCACCACCTTTCGCGTGGACCGGTGTACGCCCCTCATGGTGGTGCCGCATCTCCCCTTTTTCGAAGCGGCTCCGGCGGGCGCCGACGGCGGGGCCGGTGCGGCAAGGGCGGCCGGCGCGGCTTCCGCGGCGAGCGCGGCGAGCGGCGCCGCGGCCGGTGCCGAAGCGGCGGCTCACGCCGGCACCGGGCTGCGTGCCGAGGCGCGAGCGGCCAGGGGCACTTCCTCCGGCTTGGAACGCCGGCCGCCGCCCCGACTCGTGTTCGAGAGCGGTGTTTTTGAGGAAGAGGATGCTGCCTTCGCCGGGGCCTCGGGGTTCGATGGGCTTCTGGTCGGGGAAGCGGTTATGCGAAAGCCGGAACAGGTGCCGGCTCTGATTCAGGGGCTTATAGCCGGAAAACAGTTGCGCGCCGGTGGCCGCGCGCAGTTCTGGCGCCGGCTGTTTGCGCGGAGAGAGGATGCTTGCAGAAAGCGGTGCTTCCCGCTTGTGAAGATTTGCGGTATCGTGCGACCGGAAGACGGTAGGGAGGCGGCTCGAGCCGGCGCTGATGTGCTGGGATTCGTGTTCGTTGAAGGCAGCAGCCGGTGTGCGCCGGCGGAGACGGTGCGCGCTCTGCGGGATGTGCCGTGCCTTCGGGTCGGGGTCGTCGTGGCGCGGCGCGGTGACGCCGGCCGGAACCGGAGCAGGGGTGGGAGCCGGGATCAAGGCCGGGAAGGCAGCCGGGGCGCGGGCAAAGGCGATCGCGGGTCGGCGCTCTCCGGTTCGATAGCCGGACCGCCCCGCCTGCCGGCTGAAGTCATCGAGCTTCTGGAGGAAGGCGCGTTGGATGCCGTCCAACTGCACGGAGACGAGGCGCCGGAGGAGTGTTACCGCTTGGCGTTCCCATACTACAAGGCGATACGGCCGGTGGACGCGGAGGATGCGCGGCGTGCCGCCGGCTATCGTTCGCCACGGGTGCTCCTGGACGCGTACAGCTCGGGCGCCTACGGTGGGACGGGAGAGCGCGTGGCGGCGGAGATCATCCGGAAGGCTGCCGAGCAGGGCTCGTTGTGGCTTGCCGGTGGTCTGACGCCGGAGAATGTCGGTGAGGTCGTGGCACGGTATCGGCCGGAGCTGGTCGATGTGTCGAGCGGCGTGGAGAGCGCGCCGGGAGTAAAGGATATCGAGCGGGTGAAACGGTTCATCCGGCAAGCAGGTGAGGCAACGCATGCAGGGACAAGCTGACGGCCCACGGCGGGCGGCGGAGTCGGACTCGGATAAGGGGCGTCGTGGCCGGCAAGGAGCTGCGGGGCAGGGCCGGCACGATTTCTTTGGAGAATTCGGCGGGCGCTATGTGGCGGAAGTACTGCGCTCGCCACTCGATGAGTTGGAGATCGCATTCGACGAGGCTATTTCGGATTCGGCCTTTCAGCGCGAGCTGGACGGGGTTCTGCGGGACTACGTGGGCCGCCCGACGCCGCTTATCGCAGCGGATCGAATAAGCGATCAGATAGGCGGCGCGCGCATCTATGTGAAGCAGGAAGGGCTTGCCGCCACCGGGGCGCACAAAGTGAATAACGCGGTCGGGCAGGCGCTGCTTGCCCGCCGGATGGGCAAGAGCCGGATCATTGCGGAGACCGGGGCAGGACAGCACGGGGTAGCCGTGGCCGCCGTCTGCGCAAGGCTCGGGCTCGCCTGCGACGTGTATATGGGCGAGCTGGACATGCGCCGGCAGAAGCCGAACGTCTTCTGGATGGAGCGCTACGGCGCGCGCGTGCTTCCGGTAGCCGGCGGATCGGCAACCCTCAAGGACGCGGTAAACGAGGCTCTGCGGGACTGGTCGGCGAGCTTCGAGGATACACACTACCTCCTTGGCTCGGTTCTGGGTCCCAGCCCCTTTCCGGATATGGTGCGCGAGTTCCAGGCGGTAATCGGCCGGGAGACGCAAGCGCAGTGCGCCGAACGCGGGATCGAGCCCGCGGCGCTGCTCGCGTGCGTCGGGGGCGGCTCGAACGCGATCGGCTTCTTCTCGCCGTACCTGGAGAACGAGGGCACGCGTCTCATCGGCGTGGAGGCAGGCGGCCGCGGGACGGATCCGGGAGAGCATGCGGCCAGGATGCGCGGGCTCGGCCGTCCCGGCATCGTCCATGGATACAAGAGCCTCTTTCTCCTCGACGAAGACGGGCAGGTTCTCCCCACCCATTCGGTGTCGGCAGGGCTGGACTATCCGGGAATCGGGCCGCAGCTGGCGCATTTGGGACGGACGGGGCGCGTGGAGTTCCGTCGAGCCACGGACCAGGAGGCACTCGAGGCGCTGGACTACTTCGCCCGGACCGAAGGGCTGCTCTTCGCGCTCGAGTCGGCGCACGGGGCCGCTGCCGCGCCCGCGGTGGCGATGGAGTACTCGAATGACCAGGCGATCGTGTTGAACATGAGCGGGCGCGGTGACAAGGACTTGTTCATCGGAGCACGTGAGCTGGATCGTGAAGGGTGGAAACGCTTTCTCAAAGAGGAGTACGAAAGCTTATGAGCGCGATCGGGCCCGCCGGCCGGGCAAGTTTGATGGCACATCTTGTTGCGTACTATCCGGATCGGGAGAGCTCGTTTCACACGGCGCTCGGGTTGGTGGACGCGGGAGTGGATTTCCTGGAAATACAGTTTCCCTTCTCCGATCCCACCGCGGACGGTCCGGCTATACAGGAAGCATGTGCGACTGCCCTGGAAACGGGCTTCACCATGGCAGGAGGATTTCAGCTTGTGGGGGAGCTGGCACAGCGGACCGACCGTCCGATCATGCTCATGTCCTATGCGGGGCCGGTTTTTGCGCGTGGTGTTGCGCGCTTCGTGTCGGAAGCGGCGGAGCGGGGCGTGGCCGGGCTCATAGTCCCGGACCTTCCCCTGGATCCTCAGTACAACGAAGGCCTTTTCGAAGCAGCTCGAGGCGCCGGAATCGAGGCGGTTCCGGTCGTAGTTGCCGGAGCTCCGGAGGAACGCGTGCGTCTGGTGCTCGAATGGGAGGCGCGCTACGTCTACGTCGCCCTCCGGCGCGGTACCACCGGCGACCAAACTACACTGACGCCGGAAGCCGTGGCGTTTCTGGACCGGATCCGATCGGCGGGCGTGTATACTTTCGCCGGCTTCGGGGTCTCTTCGCGGGAGCAGGTGGAGCAGCTCGGCGCGCATGCGGATAGCGTGGTCGTGGGCAGCGCCTTCGTGCGGACCGTGCATGCCCGGAAGGAGTACGGGCCGGCCCAGGTGCGGAACGGCGTGTACCACCTGGCGGCGGAGCTCGTTGGCGGCCCGCGGGGTCCTGCATCCCGCAACGGCCGAAGACGCCGCGGGAGAAGCAGATCCGGGCTGGGCCGGCTGTAGACCGTTGGGTCCGGGGTGCCACCGTTGGCCTCCGGGCGCGCGGCAAGCTTTATACAAGGAGGAGATATGGCTAAGGAAGTAGCAATCACCACCGAAAACTTCGAGTCCGAGGTAGTCAACTCAGACGTGCCGGTGCTGTTGGATTTCTGGGCCGAGTGGTGCGCCCCGTGCAAGATGGTGGCGCCGGTCCTGGAGGAGTTGGCGAACGAGTACGACGGAAGGCTCAAAATCGGTAAGGTCAACATCGACGAGCAAGCGGAGCTTGCGGCTCGCTTTAGCGTGGTCAGTATTCCGACGCTTCTGCTGGTTAAGGGTGGGGAGGTTGTCAACCAACAGATCGGTGCCGTCCCCAAGGACGTCCTGGAGCAGATGGTCCGAGAGTACGTCTAACGGTCCCCGGCTGAGGCCTCCCCAAGCTGATGAACCCCCGACTAATGGGCCACTAGCTAAGGGGCCGTAGGTAGAAAGGGGCCGTAGAGGATTCCGGTGCTCGGAGAGCGTGCGCCGAAGCGCGCTCCGGCCGGGAGGGCCCGGCATGCGGGCCGCCGGCCGGAGGTACTTCGCCGGTGCGGTCACCGGATATCCCCGTGGGGTGACGACGTCGGGTGGCGTCAGGGCGTATAGACGTCATCCAGGTTCGGCTCGCCCCATGTGGCGCCTCGCGTCGGTACGGTGTGCCAGTCGCTCCGGTGATCGGTATCGACGGAGTCACGGGACCGATTCAGCGACCGAGTCGCGGTGCTATCGCCTACGTAGACGAGGTCTTCGGGGGCTGCTTCCGACCCCTCGATTCGCCATCCGCCCTCGGATACAACGTGGTCTACCCATTCCACCATTCGAGCCGTGCCGAATCCGCGATAGCGTTCGTCGCTGTCGGAAGTGCGATTGGTGTAGAGTACGGCATCCATGATTCCGCCGGCGGGAGTCCGGTTCAGGACGACTGCACCGTTGTTCGTCGGCAGCCCGGAGCCCTCCGGGACCCAGAGGCTTCTAGCGGCCTCGGTCGTGTTGAGCCCGTCCGAGATGTCCCACTCTTCGCCGAGCTCGTCGATCTCCTCTTCAAGTCCTTCGGGCCGGAAGTGCACCAGGATGAACTCACCTGTTTCCACCGGCAGCCCGGGGAAGACGTAGCGGGTATCGTAGTCGTCCGCGGTGCCGTTGGTGAGCGTCGCTCCGCCCAAGTTGCCCCCTTGCCGAACGTATAGCTCGACAATCTCGGGGTTGTTGCCGCTTCCGCGCGGGTTGAGCTCGTTGATCACGACCTCGGGAAGATCGGGATTGTAGCCGTAGAACGGTGCAATCAGATGCAAGCTGTTCTCGTCTTCATCTCTGACGGCAACTTCGGCGAGATACTCTTGGCCGATCTCGGCGCTTTCGGCGAATCTCACGCGGACTGTGGGGGTGCCGTCCGATACCGATTCGATTTCCAGCGCCGGCTCGATCCGCAGATACCCGGGGATGACCGCCGCGGGCCGATCGAAACGGAGTACGAGCTCGTGCCTCCCCACCGCTTCCGCCGACAGGAAGCGAGGCGGGTGCACATCCGTGATCAGAAGCTCACGCGGATCGGGGGGTGCGCACGCGGAAAGCACCAGCACCAGCCCCAGAGCGAGCGTTGAGAGCGGAGCGCCGCCCGGCAGTATTCGCTTCCGGAGCGGCTCCTGGGGCGGCGCCGAGCCGGCCGAACGCTCCGTTGAAGGCCGGCCGCGCACGGAACGGCAATGCCGGCGTAGCTTGATTTGAAGCATAGAGAACCTCCTCTACCCTGATATACGCCGTTCCGTTCGTAGTTCTAGAGATTTCGAGGGTATATCCAGGGCAAACGCAGTTGGATCAGTACGGTTCGGCGACGGCCGAAAGCCGCTGTAACCAGTACTCACCCGTCTCACCACACCACCAGGGGCCCCGGCGAGCGCCCACGACCGCCCGCTCGCCGCCGCGTTTCCAGGCGGGTTGTCCAACTGCGTTTGCCCTGAACAGGTACGACGTATCCGTTGACAATTGTATCTCAGGGTGCTAAACGGTTAATACTAAAAGGAAAAGGGGGCTATTGCGTATGATCAACATACGATTCGTACGTCTTACCTGCATGGTTCTTGCGGTATCCCTCTTGGGCACCTTTTCGCTGTTTGCCGGAGGGGCACAGGAAGAGGAGCCCGAGGTACCGCCGGAAGTGGAAGAGCGAACCGGCGGATGGTTCGACGAGATCGTGACCATTGAGGAGGACGATTCCTCGGCGGCTATCGCTCGTCTCGAGGCCGGCGAGCTCGATATGTACGCTCACGGCTTGTCGGAGGCGGAGCTCTACGATCGGATTCTGGCGAACGAGGATCTCGGCTATGAGGAGTCCTACGGCGGCTACAACGAGCTGACCTTCAACACCGCCGGTCCGGAGTTTGCCGACGCAGACGGGTTCAATCCGTTCGCGGTGCCGGAGATTCGTGAGGCGATGAACTACCTCATCGATCGCGAGCATATCGCCGACGAAATCTACGGCGGTCTGGCGCGACCCCGGTATCTGCCGATCTCGACGGCACTGCCGGACTATGCGCGTCTGTCCGGAATATCCCGGGCGCTCGAGCTCGAGTACTCCTACGATCCGGGCCTTGCCGAGGAGATCATCAGTAGCGAGATGCGGGATCTCGGCGCGACGATGCAGGACGGGGTCTGGCACTACGACGGCGAGCCGGTGGAGCTGATCATACTCATCCGGAATGAGGACGAGCGGCTCGACATCGGGGACTATATCGCCAATCAGCTGGAGGACATCGGCTTCGAGACCGAGCGGATCTACGCAAGTGCCGCGGAAGCCGGCCCGCTTTGGACCGAGCGGCATCCGGATACCGGGGAGTTCCACGTCTATACCGGTGGTTGGATCACCACTGCGGTTGTGCGCGACCAGGCGGACAACTTCGACTTCTTCTATACCCCGCGCGGACTCCCGTTCCCGCTCTGGCAGAACTACGAGCCCACGGAGGAGTTCGACCAGATTGCCGACGACCTCGCCAGCCGGCGCTTCGACACGATGGAAGAGCGCGCGGACATGTTCGCAGAAGCGCTGCGGCTCTCCATGGAGGATTCCAGCCGGATCTGGCTCGTGGATACGCAGGATGTCACTGCGCGAAGAGCGGACCTGAGCGTAGCCGCGGACCTCGCAGGCGGCGTCTCCGGAGCATCGCTCTGGGCGCTGACTATGCGCGATGAGACTCAGGTCGGCGGCACGGCCAACCTCGGCCTTCCCAGCATTCTGACTGAGCCGTGGAACCCGATCGACGGCTCCAACTGGGTGTACGACCAGATGATGATCGAGGCAACCAGTGAGGACGGCGTTCAGCCGGATCCCTTTACGGGGCTCTACTGGCCGCACCGCATCGAGTCGGCGGATGTTCTTGTGCGTGAAGACCTCCCGGTTGAAACCACGCACGACTGGGTCAATCTGGAGCGGACCGGTGAGATCGACGTCCCCGAGGATGCCTGGGCGGACTGGAACGCTGCCGAACAGCGTTTCGTGACCGTCGGAGAAGAGGAGCCGGACGGAGTGACCGCGCGTACTATGGTCCGCGTGCAGTACCCGGACGACCTCTACGACACGGTACAGTGGCACGACGGAAGCAGCTTCTCCATCGGGGACGTGCTGCTCTATATGATCTTGGCGTTCGATCGCGCGCAGGAGGAGAGTCCGTACTTCGATCAGGCGGCAGTGCCGACCTACGAGTCCTTCATGGACGACTTCCGGGGCGTGCGCATCGTAAGTGAGGATCCCCTGGTCATCGAGACCTATACGGACTCGTTCTACCTTGATGCCGAAGTGAATGTATTCAATGTAGGTACCTGGTGGCCCATGTACGCACAAGGTACGGGCGCCTGGCACAATCTCGGGCTTGCGCTGAAGGCCGAAGGTAACGAGCAGATGGCGCTTTCCTCGGATAAGGCGGACAGGCTCGAGGTAGAGTGGACGAGTCTGGTAGCCGGTCCAACCATCGAGCTGCTCGAGGAAAACCTGGAGACCGCTCAGGCCGACGGATTCCTTCCATTTGCGGATTTCATGTCGGATTACGTCGACTCCGCGGAGATTTCTTCACGGTGGAGCAATCTTGCCGCGTGGTACGACGAGTACGAACACTTCTGGGTCGGTACGGGCCCCTATCAGCTTGCCGGCGTCTTCCCCGTGGAAGGTACGGTACAGCTGACGCGGTTCGAGGACTATCCGGATCTCGCCACGCGCTGGGACCAGTTCGAGGAGCCGATGATTGCTGACGCGACCGTGGACGGTCCGGTCAGCGTGGATCAGGGCCAAGAAGCCGAGTACGACATTCACATCACGTTCGCGGGCCAGCCGTACGCTATCGAGGACATCCAGGAAGTGACGTACCTGCTCTTCGATGCCCGTGGCGATCTGGTACACGAAGGCATCGCGGAGCCGGCCGAAGACGGCCGCTATACCGCCACGCTGGAGAGTGACGTGACCGCGGCGCTGCCCGACGGCTCGGCACGCCTGGAGGTGGCGGTTTCTTCTCGAATGGTGGCTATCCCAACCTTTACCGGGTTGGAGTTCATCGTCGGGAACTGATACCGTATTTGAACCGTTGTTGTGCGGCGGGCTTCGCTACGGAGGCGCCTGCCGCACACACGGTTGCACGACAGACAGAGTCGGACCGGGCTCCGTTGGGGTAGGTCCGGCTCTGGTGTTCCGAGGACGGGTGCAGGTCGTCGGAACAACGCTAAGGATCTGTCGGCAGCTCGGAGAGCAACACAGATGAGCGACAGTTTGGGGTCCAAGAGTGAGACGCCGTATTCACGGCATTCTGAGCCAAATGAGGGTGATGCGGATGGCGGCGATGGGAGCGGCCTAAACGCAGACGGTACAACGAGTACCGGGAAGTCGTCGGCGAAGCGTATATCCAAGTACTTCACCGTTCGACTGCTGCAGGCAGCTGTTACGGTTACGCTGGCGGTATACGCGTCGATCTTGATCGCGAACGCCGGCGGTGCGGTCGACGAGCTACGGATCGGTCAGATTCGGGAGCAGCAGTCGGTGTACCTGAGTCAATCACCGGAGTTTCGTGATCTGAGAAGCGAGAGGCGCCGGGATCTCATAGATGAGCACGTTCAGATGGAGATTCGGCGGCTCGGGCTGGATGAGCCGTTCATCTTCCGGAGCTTCCGGTATCTGCGCAACGCGCTGACACTCGATCTGGGGCGAGCGGAATACCTGACGAGTGAAAGCGGGTCGCGGCAGGTACGCTACATAATTCTGGAACGGTTGCCGCCTACGCTCTATTTGTTCGCTAGCGGGAACCTGATTCTGTTCTTCCTTTCGGTGTTCGGGGCGTTGTTCCTCTCCCGGCGCTATGGGAGTAAGCTGGACCGGGCGGTCGTGGCGCTGGCGCCTACGTCGACCGCGCCCAATTGGTTTTACGGGATCTTCTTGGTCCTGATATTCTCCGCGGTTTTGGGGTGGCTCCCGTTTGGGGGGATGGTGGCATCGCCTCCACCGGCAAATCCGTTTCTGTACTTCCTCAGTCTCGTGCGCCACTTGGTTCTGCCGGTTACCGCAGTGGTCCTGAATCTTCTCTTTGTGTCGATCTACACATACCGTACGTTCTTTCTTCTGTATTCGAGCGAGGACTATGTGGAGATGGCCAAGGCGAAGGGACTGCGGTCCGGCGTCGTGGAGCGGAGGTACATCTTGCGGCCCACGTTGCCCACGATCATCACCAATTTCTCCCTCTCCATGATCACGGTATGGTTAGGCTCGATTCTGTTGGAAGGCGTTTTCAACTGGCCCGGACTGGGCAGCTTGATTATGCAGGCCATCAGTCAAACCGATACGCCGGTTATCATCGGTTCGGTGGCGATCTATTCGTACCTGCTTGTCTTCACGTTTCTCATCCTTGACGTGGTATATGCGATCGTTGATCCCCGAGTGGGAGTCGGATCGGGAGGTGCGGAATCATGAGTAAGAGGCCAAGCCGCTTCCGCGCGAACCTGGCAGAGATTCGGCGCTATCCGTCGGCCATTGTGGGCTGTGTTATGATCATGATGCTCGTGGGGGTGGCGATATACGCGTTGGCGGTCCTCTCCTACGATGACGCAGTACGGCTGTGGCGCGGCGGGGCCGTGTGGGCGGAGAATCCCCGAAATGCTCGGCCTGTCTGGTACAACCTTGTGCCGGGCGTAGAGCGACCCACTACGATAGTCCTGGACTCGACTGATCCGGAAGCGGAAGTGGAGCGGACGCAAGTTGGAGAACAGCGGTACGAGATATCGATTCGGCTTCCGTTCGAGTACGAGTACGACGGCTTTCCGCGCGAAGTCAACCTGTTCGTCCGGTCCGAGTTCGACGATGCGCGTCCCTTCTTGGTGTCGACGTGGCACACGCCGGACGGCAGGCGTATTCCGCTGGGGCGGCAGCAAGTTCGGCAGACCGAAATCCTCAGGCTCTCACAGGATCGGGATATCGCGGGGCGGTTAGGTGGAGTGTCGCCGCGTTTCGGCTTCTTCACCCCGGACGACACTCCGGAGGCGGCTGAGCAGGGAGAATACGAGCTGGAGATCACGGCAACCGTGTTCGACCACGACGCAAAGGTGGACGCTCGTCTTGTGGTGTACGGACAAGTGCATGGAATTGCCGGAACCGATCACCGCAGGCGTGATATCGGAGTCGCGCTTCTCTACGGGACGCCGATTGCGCTTTCGTTCGGCCTATTGGCGGTGGTCGGCGCCTATATAACGACCTTCGTTATCTCTGCGGTCGGGACATGGTTTGGACGGTGGGTGGATACGCTCATTCAACGGATCGCCGAGGTGAACATGGCCATTCCCCTTCTGGTGGTGCTGATTATGGTGGGCACCCTTTACTCCCGGAGTATCTGGGTCATGTTGGCTGTTACTATTGCGCTGAACGTTTTCAGTCCGGGGATCAAGATCTTCCGAGCTATGTTTCTGCAGGTGAAGACCGCTCCCTATATCGAAGCCGCGCAGACCTATGGTGCAGGAAACACACGGATAATCTTCCGGTATATGATCCCGAAGATACTGCCGGTACTCATACCGCAGTTCGTGCTGGGGATTCCGACGTTCGTGTTTCTAGAAGCGACGCTTGCGCTCCTGGGGCTCGGAGACCCGGTGCTACCTACGTGGGGCAAGGTGCTGCAGGATGCGCATCAGAACGGGGCGCTGTACAACGGGTACTACTACTGGGTCTTACTGCCGGCCGGTCTGTTGATCGTGACCGGTCTCGGGTTCGCGTTGGTGGGATTTGCGCTCGATCGTATCTTCAATCCGCGGCTGCGCAACGTGTAGGAGTAATGCATGCAAGGAAAGGTGAGTGCAGGTTCGTCGGCAGGCGAAGGATCCGGCGAAGCAACGCTGGTACGGCCTACCGGCGGAAGGCCGGACTTCGTCGACGTCCGGAACTTGCAGCTGCATTTTCGGACCAACAAGGGTATCGTGCAAGCCGTAGATAATGTCACGTTTCAACTGGGGGAGGCGCGCACGCTGGTTATCCTTGGGGAGTCAGGGTGTGGGAAGAGCTCGCTTGTGAAAGCGCTCTTGCGTCTTCTGCCACGGAACGTGGAACGCTACAGCGGCGTAGCGCGGCTCGGTGGTGACGACCTTATGCAGTATGACGAGGGGGCTTTTCGCCGACAGGTCCGTTGGCAGAGGGTTTCTATTGTGCCGCAGGCTGCGATGAACTCTTTGAACCCGGTGTTGCGGGTCGGCGATCAGGTGGCGGAACCGCTGTTGACGCACGGATTGGTAGAAAGCGAGGAGGAGGCACTGAGGCAGGCTGAGACTCCGTTTCGAATGGTTGGAGTTCCGCTGGATTTCGTGACCCGGTATCCTTTCGAGCTGTCCGGCGGGATGCGGCAGCGAGTTGCCCTTGCTATGGCGCTCGTTACGGACCCGGAGCTTGTGGTCTTGGACGAGCCTACTTCGGCGCTGGATCTTTTGACCCAAGCCAATATCATGAACGTCCTCAAGCAGATCAAGACGGATCTGGGACGCACGTTCATACTCATCACTCACGATATCGCTACTTCGAGCGAGTTGGCGGACGATATAAGCGTGATGTACGCCGGGCAGATCGTGGAGTTTGCGGATGCGGAGCGATTCTTCAACGAACCGTTGCATCCGTATTCGCAGCGGCTCATGGCGAGCGTTCCGAGTATCCGCG
>PWGF01000310.1 GCA_003554375.1 Spirochaetaceae bacterium | reverse complement strand
GGCGAGCGTCCTCGGCGGAGCGGAGGCGGTGGAGCGTGCGCTTCGTGAGGTGAGGCAGCTCTCGGAGCCGATTATCGACGTGCCGCTCTAGCGTGCGGAGCAGGGTAACGAGGAAGCGACGCGGGTTTGACGAAGGGGAACTGAAGGTGCGCGACTCCGTGTCGCGGCCCCACGGATGGTGGTAGCGGTTGGCGTCTACGCGCCGGCCGACTGGCGGTCCCCGTGGCGCGTGCGGTTGAACCAGAACCACAGTTCTGCTATGAGGAGTCAACACGCCGACCGCCTTGGTCGGCGTGTTCGCCGGGAGAAGAAGAATGAGCAATCTGACACTTCGCAACACAATGGGGAATCGACGGGAAGTGTTTCGGCCGTCGGACCACCGGAACGTCCGGGTTTTCACCTGCGGCCCTTCTACCTACCGGCGTCCCCATATAGGAAACTACCGGACGTTTCTCTATGAAGATCTCCTTGTACGGCATCTGGAGTATTTGGGGTACGGTGTCCACCGAGTCATTAACTTCACCGACGTCGAAGATAAGGCGGTAGACGAGGCGGCCGATCGAGGCCTCACAGTCAAGGAGCTGACTGAGGAAACTCACGGGCGATTCCGGGCCGAGGCTCGAACTCTGGGGTTGAGGCTACCGGATCGCATTCCGCAGGCAAGCAGGAGCATTGACGAGGCGGTAGCAATTATCGAACGCCTGGTGGAGCGTGGGCGGGCCTATGCATTCGACGGAAGCTATTTTTTCGATGTTTTTGCGTGCCCGGAGTTCGGCAAGCTGTACGGTCTGGATTCCGTCCGCATGCCCGAGCGCAGGGTTCGTTTTGCCCGCGACACCTACGAAGGGAGAAGGTGGAACCTCGGGGACTTCGTCCTATGGCACGCGGAGTCCGACGATGCCCGCCGAACCGAGGCGGCATGGGAGACACGGATCGGGGTAGGCCGTCCGAGCTGGAACGTGCAGGATCCTGCGATGATCGTCCAGAACTTCGGCGACTCGGTGGACATCGTGTGCGGCGGGATTGACAACCTCTATCGACATCACGATTACAACGTCGCAGTCATGGAAGCGTACAGCGAGAAAGAGTTGGCCGGCTTTTACCTGCACGGTGAGCACCTCGTCGTCAACGGGCGGAAGATGAGCAAGAGCGCGGGGAACGTGCTCTATCCGGAGCACATCCAGGAGGCCGGATACTATCCGCACCATTTGCGCTGGTATCTCATGTCCGCGCACTATCGCACTCGTCTCAACTTCACCTGGGAGCGGTTCGCCGAAGAGGCGGCGCTGATCGACGGCCTCCGGAGTGTCGTCGAAAACTCGCCGAGCGCGGCCGGTGTCTCTCCTTCGCAGGAAGTCCTCACCGTTTTCGAGCGCGAGATGAACGATGACCTTCACGCTGCGGGCGCGGTGCGCGGGCTCGTCGAGCTGTTCGACGGGCGCTCGCAGCTCTCCCCGGAGGAGCTGCAGGCGGTCGAACGCATTGACGTGGTTCTCGGCCTTTTCAGGGATGCACGAAACGAGAGCGTAGGGCCGTAAACCGGCTATCGGTGCGGGGTAGTAGCCGACCCGGCAACGGTGGTACTCTGGCTGTTGGTTGACGGCGGCTACGCGCGGCGAGAGCGGGCCGGCATCCACACCGAGGGTAGTACTGTGGTATTGAGGAGGGATTTCTATGGCTGATACGCAGAACCTTTCGGGCTCCGCACTGCTCGTTATTGACGTGCAGAATGACTTCTGCCCTGGCGGCGCGCTGGCGGTGGAGTCGGGAGATACCATAATCCCTAGAATCAACAGGCTCTCCCCACGCTTCCCGCTGGCAGTTGCCACAAAGGATTGGCACCCGGACGGCCATATATCCTTTGCCTCTCGCCACCAAGGCAAGAAACCGGGCGATACGGTTCCCCATCGAGGCGGCGAACAACAGCTTTGGCCGGACCACTGCGTGCAAGGTACGCGCGGTGCCGAGCTTCATCCGGAGCTGGATATTCGTCCCCTGAACCTCATTCTCCATAAGGGGGTGCAGATGGAGTTGGACTCCTACTCAGCCTTCTACGAGAATGATGGGGAGACGCCGACGGGATTGGACTCCTATCTGACACGGCACGGGATCAACACTGTCTATGTCGTGGGGCTTGCTGAGGATGTTTGTGTGTATTTCACTGCTGTGGATGCTCTGCGGTGTGGCTTCAGGGCACGCGTCGTTGCAGACTGCACCCGGGGAGTAGATGTTCCCAGCGGCGCTCTTGGACGTGCTCGCAAGGACATGCAGAGTCGAGGCGTGGAATACGTTCGGTTCTCGGATATCCCCGGGAATACATGAGGCTGAGGTACTCCACGCCATGAAACAGGAATGTACGATCGAGCTACCGGACGCCCGATTGGGCGCCTATCTCCGGAAGCCGGAAAACGCACGGCTTCTGGTTCTGTTCATACACGGAACGGGCTCCAACAGCCGGAGTCCGCGAAACGGCTTCGTTGCCGAGTATCTGGAGGAGCACGGCTTCGCGAGCCTCCTCTTCGACGTGCTCACCCCGGAGGAAGACGAGAATCCCGATAATCGGTTCGATATCTCCTTGATGGCCGGTCGCCTGGCGGCCGTGATGGACTGGGTGAGTGATCACCCGGACCTCTCCGGAATGGAGATCGCGTGTTTCGGTGCCAGTACCGGCGCCGCCGCGGCCTTCAAGGTAGCCCGGGACAGCAAGTCCGACATTCGGGCGATCGTCTCGCGTGGGGGGAGGCCGGACTTGGTACTCAGCGATTTGCGGAAGGTGCGAGTTCCATCGCTGTTAATCGTAGGAGGGCAGGACTATCAGGTCCGGCAGATGAATGAGCGCGCGATCGAACAGATGAACAAGCCGAAGAAGCTTGTCATCGTGCCGGGGGCAACGCACCTCTTCTCCGAGGAAGGGGCGATGGAGGAGGTTGCCAAGCATGCTGCTGAGTGGTACCGGCGGTTCGTCGGCAGTGGAGAGCTCGATTCCGGTGAGATGTCTCCGGCTACGAACGATTCCGGGACCGGGTGAGGACTTCCGAGGGCCGTTTCCGTCCGCTTTTCCCCGCTCCATACTTTGTTGTATACTCGCCGAACGTCTGATCCCATGTAGGTCACCGGAGTCATGAGCGAAAAGCCGACATACCCACAGATAACTGAGCGCATGTTGATTTCCACTGCCCCTCCTCCCCGCTCCGGCTTCGCGGTTGTGTCCGCCTTTTTCGGGCTCGGCTTGATACTCTTCGGCCTCTACGGAACTAGCCATGAGATCCTCCCGTACACCGTGGGCGTTGCTTCCGGAGTGGGCCTTGCATTGCTCTGCTTCGGCTTAAGCATTCTGTTTGGGAGCCGGCCTCCAGCGAGTATCGAGATAGATCCGACCGAGTCAGTGCTCCGGCTGGGGGAATCGATGTTTGTGGCTACTATGCCTTCGGTATCGATTCCATTTGCCGATATTCTCTCGGTGGATTTCGACTCGGAGAGCAGGAACAAGGAGCACGTGCTCGACGTTCGGTTTCGAGACGCCGGCCGAGTCATACTGCCTTTGTTGCGCAATGAGGTTCGTTCGGAGCGTCTCGAAGGGCTCGTTTTCGAGCGTTCTGAAGAGCCTGAGATCGGGGCGCCCATGCGCGTCTATGCGAAGAACGACCCCACTGTTCCTCTACTCAGAGAGTATGTCGAGGGGACGGAGGCAGTTTGCCTCTGGCGGCCTCGCTCGTTCACGAGGGCGGCGCGTTTCCGGCTTCTGGGGGTGTTGGGCTTGGGGCTCGCGACTTGGGCTCTTTCTGAGATGCTGCCGCTGGTGGCCTTTGGTGCGATCATGGCGGTTCTGGCGGTGGGTGCACTGTTTTTCGTAGTACAGATCGCGAAGGTTCAACGGCGGGAGTTCTCCCTCGAGTTACGTGAAGGGAGGCTTCGCATTCGGAAAGAACGAGCGGCCGTGTTCGATCTCGACCGGAGTAGGCTCCGCGGATTCTCGGTAGAGTTGGGACCGGACGAGGCGGAGCGTACGCTCGCGGTCCACCACGCGGAGGGCACCGATCGCGTCTCGATCGGCAATCTCGCCTACGCTGAGGCGATCGGGTTGTGCGCCCGGTTCAACCAACTGCTACAGGACGAGGGAGTCGAGTGAATCAGTACGCCGCACCGGTACACTGATGCGTCAGACGCCGCACCGGTACAGTGATGCGTCAGCGCGGTATACCGGCATGGCGGGGATCGAGCCATGCGCGGAATAATATTGAGAAAGGTGTGAGGTAAGGATTGTTGGCGCACCGGTGTCATAGGCGTCGCCGGCGGCGCCACGCCCTGGGGCTCCGGCGGCGATCAGGCGGGCGGGGCTTTGCCCATGGTTGGGGGAAGCGATGAGTGTATATGCAGCCGCGATAACGCTGTTTCTTGTGATGGATCCGCTCGGCAACATTCCGATCTTCCTATCGGTGCTCCGCGACGTTCCGGAGGAGCGACGGCGGGCGATCATCGTTCGCGAGATGTTGATTGCGCTCGTCGTGCTGGCGGTGTTCCTCTTCTTCGGTCGCTATATTCTCGCCGGGCTTCAGATATCGGAAGAAAGTCTCCGAATTGGCGGGGGTACCGTCTTATTCCTTATCGCGCTCCGGATGATATTCCCACCGCGTCCGTCCTATGACGGGGATCTCCCGGAGGCGGAGCCGCTTGTCGTGCCGTTGGCGGTTCCCCTGGTGGCGGGGCCTTCTGCAATGGCCACCGTGGTGCTTTTCGCCACGCAGCATCCGGATCGGTTGCCGGAGTGGTTTATCTCGCTGGGCGTGGCGTGGATTGCCTCGGCAGTGGTCCTTACGGGGGCAGACGGTCTTCGCAAGCGGTTAGGGAATCGGGGAATTGCGGCTCTGGAGCGGCTTATGGGGATGATTCTCATCACGTTGTCGGTCGAGATGCTTCTCGACGGCATTGCCCAGTTTGCCGAGAAGCTGTGACAAGGGAAGCAGCTTCGAGCGGAAGACCGTGGAAAGGCCTGCCTTCCCGGGCCTTTCTGAGCTTCGCACGGCCGGCAGTGAAGGGCCGGCAGTAGAAAGGGTAGGAAGCCATGGGAAGAAGACAACGCAAAGCGGATCAGAACGAGCCGGGCGTCGGCGAAGAAGGCGCTCGCGACAAGGCGGTTCCGCGGGTGCGCGCGGCTGATAGAGAAGAACTCGAGCTGCTTGCCAGGCTCAACCGTGAGCTCGTTGAGGCTGAAGGAGCTCGCAACGAGCTCGATCTGTCCGGACTCAGGACGCGGATGCGACAGTTCTTGGATGCGGGAATGCGAGCGCTGATCATCGAGCTTGGGAGTGAGCCGGTGGGCTATCTGCTCTTTCGGTATGAGGCGGACGCTGTCTTTGTGAGGCACTTGCTCGTTCGTGAGCAGTATCGAGGCCGGGGGATCGGAAGCCGCGTGTTCCGGGATCTTCTCAACGGCAGTTGGAGTGGGGCGCCGTTCGTGCGGCTGGATGTCCTGGCCGACAACGCAACAGCCGTTGAGTTCTGGCGCTCACAGGGGTTCCGGCCGTACTCCCTCCGGATGGAGCTGGACCGACGGTGCTATGCGGTGGGATACAGATCGTGCGGTGTGGTCGTGGCACGAAAGCGGAGAGGGAGGCCGGCTTATCTGCTCGTGCGGCAGCGCTCGGACGACAATTGGGGCTTTCCCAAGGGCCACATGGATGCGGGGGAGCGTGAAGAGGAGACCGCACTGCGAGAATTGCGCGAAGAGGCGGGTATAACGGCAACCTTGGTTCCGGGATTCGAGCAGCGCATCTCCTATGAGTTGCCGAGCGGGCGGCGGAAGTTTGCGGTCTATTTTCTTGGGGAATATGTCTCCGGGGAACCGAAGGCGCAAGCGGGAGAGATCAAGAGCGTGCGGTGGGTCGGGTATGGGCGCGCGCGCAGGATGCTCCCGTTCAAGAATGCCCGGCGCGTTCTGGACGCCGCCCATCGGGCGGTGAAGCAGTGGCCGGATTGATGCAATCCGGGGAGGCGGTTTTGTAGCTGCGTACGGCGGAGTGCCGTACAGGAGTTCGCTCGTCCGCTTGCTGCATCCGCTGCCACTGCTTGGTGAGCCTACACGCCTACAGCAGTCCTTCTTCCAGGAAGCTAAAGTATTGCTCATGCGAGAACACTACGTGGTCCAGAAGACGTACGCCGAGCGTCTCACCGGCTTGACGGAGGCGCTCGGTTACCATCCGGTCTTCCTGGCTTGGTGCTACATGTCCGGACGGATGGTTGTGCGCTGCAATGATTGCGGCCGCGCGGTCCGTCAGCGCGTCGGCATACACTTCCCGCGGGTGCACGATGGTTCTGTTTACCAAGCCTACCGACACTACCCGAACGCGGGTTACCTCGTGTGCGCCGTTCAAGCTGAGGCAGAGAAAATGCTCTTGCGGACGGTCTGCGTAGCGCCGGATGAGCGGGAGCACGTCCGACGGTACGGCAATTCGATTTCTCGAAGGAAGCAAAATACGGCGCGCGAGCTCAAAGCTTGCAGCGAGCATGGCAGCTTTCGCGCTGCCGAGACCGGGCAGCGCGCGTAGCGTCTCTATAGGCGGGGCGCCGCCGGGCTGGTCGAGGAGGCGGAGGACGTCGGTCGCGATGTTCCCGACATCGCGACCTTTGATACCGGTTCCCAGCATGGCGGCGACAAGCTCGTGATCGGCCAGGCGCTCAACCCCAAGGCGAAGGATTCGTTCCCGGGGGCGTTCTGAAATAGGGCGTTCTCTTATCTGGTACATCTCACCTAAGAATACGGGTCAAGGAACGGGGTTCTAGATGTTTCCGCGGCGCTATCAGGCAATCTTTGACTGGTCGGCTGAAAAAACGGATGCTAAACTGGTTGTTTGAGTGTATGGCCATATTGGGCTATTATGTTGGGAGAAATATAATCCAAGGAGTTGGAACTATGAAGGATACACTCCGAATTTTATCGATGGCGGCGCTTCTCGTGGCGATAGCGGTATCGCCCGTGTTTGCCGCCGGGGAGCCGGACGACCCGGAAGAAACCGTCGTCGACATCCCGCGGCAGCCACGCGTTTACATTGCGCCGGAAAACCCTGATGCGGAGCATACTGAGCTCCAGCTCCATCCGGAGGTGGTCCCCGCTCCCGATCGTGTGATCAAAGCATACGAACTGGTCATATACGACGAAGGGGGCGATCAGGTCTACAGCCAGGAAGAAGAGGTGGTGGAAACCCGCGGTTTCTTCGGAAACCTGTTCAATATCGGCGAAGTGCCTCAGATCGACCCACAGGCGCTGGAGCGGCTCACCTGGGATGGTACGGATTATGACGGCAACTTTGTGCCGGAGGGTGACTACATCTACCAGCTCTTCGTAGTTGACGATGAGGGAAGGACGTTTCGGACGCCTCCCCAGAGCCTCACGGTGGATAACACGCCGCCTACTATCGACTACATAGAGACGCCTAACCGGACGTTCTCGCCCGGTGTAGAAGGCATGCGGCAAGAGCTCCGGATCGACCAGAGCGGATCTAGGGAAGTTCAGTGGATCGGGCAGTTCCTGGACCAGGACGGAAACGTTGTTCGGGAGTACCGCTGGGAGAACCCGATTCAGTACGACCCTGAGAATCCGCAACGCCAGCGGCCGGCGGACGATCCGGCCCCTGAGCCGTTCGAGTGGGATGGTAGGGACGATGACGGAGAAATCGTCCCGGATGGTACCTATACATACCGGCTCATCGGACGAGACCGGCCCGGAAATGAGGCACAAGAGGAGCTTACTGATCTAAGGGTAGTCACGGAGGAGGCCGAAGTCCGTCTCCGTCCCACCCGTGATGCTTTTAGTCCCGGCGGGAATGAGCCGGAGGTGGGCTTTGAAACGGAGGTAACGACTCCGCTGGACGTGGTCGAGTGGGAGTTCCGGGTTATCGACGCGGAAACCGGAGAGACGGAGTATACAGACAGCGGAGAGGGACATCCTCCGGATCTGCTGAGGTGGCAAGGACAGGATCTCACCGGTGAGTTCGTCCAGGACGGGATATATGAAGCTTCGCTAACGGTTCAGCTTGAAGACGACATTGAGGCTTTTTCTATGTGGCAGCCCGTAGTCGTCGATACCCAGGACCCGGAAGCAGAGCTCGCCCTGGACCACGAGTACTTCGGCGGTGAGACACGGCCGACGGTGACCTTGGATGCCGAATGGGATCCGGATGCCGAATGGGAGGCCGTTGTAGAGATTACTGATCGCCAGTTCGAGGGCAGGCGCTTCGTCTTCCCCTTCGACGAATGGCGCATCACTCGAGGGCTTGTTCCGTTCACCTGGGACGGACGAGACTTTGAGGGCCGGCTGTTCCCCGACGGAGAGGCCGTGGCTTATCTGCGGGGTGAAGACGCCGCCGGCAACATAGGCGAATCCAACGAGATCCGTCTGGTACGTGATACTCGGGAAACGCCGATAGACATTAGAGCTTCCGTTGAAGCATTCTCGCCTGAGGGAGACAGAAGCTCGGATAATGTGGTGTTTACGCCGTCTCTCCAGGTGGATGAATACATTGACTATAGCGTACTCCGTATCCTCGATGAGGACGGAGAGCCGGTACGCACGGTAGAGTTCGAGGAGGCGCCGGAGCCGTTCACTTGGGACGGAACGGACGACATCGGCCGGTCGGTTCCGGACGGTAATTACACGGCGGAGCTTCAGGTCTTCTACTTGCCGGGTAACCAACCGACGGCCACTTCCGATCGTGTTGTACTGGACACGGAGGCGCCTGAGGCGGAATTGGCGATTGACCCCGAGTACTTCGGCGGGGAGACACGCCCGACGGTGACGGTCGATGCCGAATGGGATCCGGACGCCGAATGGGAGGCCGTTGTAGAAATCACCCGTCGTGAGTTCGAGGGCAGGCGCTTCGTCTTCCCCTTCGACGAATGGGGCATTACCCCACGGCTTGTCCCGTTCACTTGGGACGGACGAGACTTTGAGGGCCGGCCGTTCCCCGACGGAGAGGCCGTGGCTTATCTGCGGGGTGAAGACGCCGCCGGCAACATAGGCGAATCTAACGAGATCCGTCTGGTACGTGACACACGGGCGACGCCGATCTCGGTTGAGGTTTCCGATACCACGCTATTCCCGGGCGTTCGTGACAGAGTCGAGGTTCACCCCGTCATCGAGGTGGATGAGTATATTGATTACAGCGTACTTCGCATCCTCGATGAGAACAGGGAGCCGGTACGCACGGTAGAGTTCGAGGAGGCGCCGGAGCCGTTCACGTGGGACGGAAGGGACGATGCCGGCGAGGTGGTCCCGTACGGCGATTACGTGGCGGAGCTTCAGGTCTTCTACTTGCCGGGCAATCGGCCGGTAGCTACTGCAGACCCGGTCTTGGTTGGCGAGCCACCAGAAATAGGCTTGGAGGTGCCGTATACGCGCTTTGCTCCTACCGGAGACGGCTACCGCGATACGCTGCCGGTTACCGTGACAACGGAGGTCGGCGCGGACATTGAGGCGTGGCACCTCGTTGTGACGAAAGATGGAGAACCGCACCGTACGATCGGCGGTACCGGGGAGCCGCCCGCGGAGATCGAATGGGACGGTCGTAGCGACGGCCACGAAGTCGTCGACGGATACTTCGACATCTCATTTGAAGCCAGATTTGCGGACGATGGCAGAGTGGAGTATCAGCTGGACGAGGAGATCCTGGTGGATTCTACGCCGCCGGAGGTAGAGGTCGAGGCCTCACCCGTACCGTTCCAGCCTGATCCCGACAACAACCCGCGCGAGCTCACGATCACCATGGAGGCGGTAGACGAGTACTCCGAGCTCGCTGAATGGGAGCTCAATATCTATGACCCGACCGGCGATCTGTTCCACAGCTTCTCCGGAGAGGGTGCGCCGCCTGAGGAGATTACCTGGGACGGCCGTGACGAAGACGGAGAGCTCGTCCAGAGCGCGAGCAGGTATAAGCTCGAGCTAGCGGTCAGCGACGATCTTCGGAACGTAGGAACGGGTGAGTTCGAGGTTCTGGTGGATATCATCGTCCGTGAGGTGGACGATCGGCTGCGGATTGTGATTCCAAGCATTCACTTTGAGCCGAACACCGCCTACCTCTTCGAGCGGATCGATCAGACGCTCTTTGAGAACTTGCGCATCTTGCGTCGGCTGGCCGAGATTCTGAATGAGTTCGAGGAGCGCGACATCCTGATCGAGGGCCATGCCAACCATCTGTGGTTCCACAGCGAGCGGGCAATGGAGATCGAGCAGGAAGAGTACCTCATTCCGTTGAGTGAGGATCGCGCTACGTCGGTGCGCGATGCGCTGGCCATACTGGGCGTCGACATCGACCGCATGACCGTCGAGGGAGTCGGCGGAGCACGCCCGGAGGTACCCTTCACGGCGTTCAACGAAGACTACGATGAGCGCTGGAAGAACCGGCGCGTCGAGTTCTGGCTCGAAGAGTCGAGCAGGTAGGAAAGTCTGACGAAAGGTCCCGGCGTCGTAGCCTCTTAGAGGCTACGACGCCTGAGGGGCCGACGCTACGTTCCTCCCCAAGAAACCCGGTATTGTCCTCGCCGAATCCGGCACTCGCCGCCGCCGCGCTTCCGGGTGTGTTGTCCAACTGCGTTTCTCTGTTGGCTGGTGGCCGGCCGGGCCGGTTGACGGTGCGCATGTGGGTCGCTATAGTGCGATCTGCCCGTTGGGTCGGGAGCTCGCCGCGGGAACACTGTTCCATGTAGCGGCCAATTTTACGAGCGGATTCACTCCAAGGAGGATATATGTCGAAGTCACACAGAGGGGCCGGAATCCGGAACTTGTACCGGCGAGGACGCGGGAAGTGCCCGGTGACCGGGAAGACGGGAGTCAAGTTGCTCTACGAGCACGAAATTGACGGCCGGAAAGTGATGATTTCTAAAACGGCTAAGGCTACGCTGACCAATCGGAAAAAGGCTCAGGAGAAGGCCGAGCGTCAGAAGCAGGCAGCCTCGGAAGCAGGGGCCGGAGAGAGTGCCGGTTAGGGTGTTTGTTGCGTTGCCGGTCTTGCGCTTGCATGTACGTCCGTCACGACGCTATGGTTTGACCAATGGAGCCCCACAGCTTTCCTGTCGACGAGTGGCGGATTATCGAGGATCATTTCGATTCGTCCGAAGTTCCGGCACATGAGACGATCTACACGCTAGGAAATGGGTACATGGGCATCCGGGGAAGCTTCCCGGAGCGCCGATGTGTCTATAAGCCTGGGACATTCCTCAACGGTTTCTACGAAAGCGAGCCAATCATCTATGGCGAGCATGCCTATGGGTTCGCTAAACACCGACAGCACATGCTTAATGTCACGGACCCCACCGGTATCGAGCTGTGGGTGGACGACGACGTCTTCGATCTGTCGACTGGGGAGATCGAGGGGTACCGTCGAACGCTTGATCTGCGTACCGGCTGCTTGGAGCGGGAGGTAACCTGGACCAGCCCGTCCGGCAAGACGGTGTTTCTGCGTACCCGGCGAATCGTCAGCTTCCTTCGTGAGCATCTGGCGTTGTTCACATGGGAGTGTGTTCCGGTAGGGACGGCAGCATACTTCACGATCGTCTCCGGTCTTCGCGGTCAGGCACCGGCGGAGTCCGGAGCTGCAGCCGCCTCGGACGACCCGCGGGTGGGCGGACTCCTCACCGGCGATCC
>PWGF01000543.1 GCA_003554375.1 Spirochaetaceae bacterium | reverse complement strand
GTGTGGCCCGGGGTTCGAGAAGACGACTTCGACTGGATCGGAACGTTGGGGAGCCTCACGTCGCAGGCTGGGAATGCTCGATTCGAGCGCTATGTCCCGGTGCTGGGCAGATGGCTGAGCTTCCAGGCGACCGCGAGCAACCCGGGCTACTTCTCGGTATTCGTAGCGGATGTCACCGACGAGCGCAGGAAGCTCGAGGAGCTCGAAGGCTTTTTCACAGTGAACCTCGATCTTCTCTGCATTGCCGGAATTGACGGGCGGTTCATCAAGGTGAACCGCGAGTGGGAGGAGTTGCTCGGTTATAGCGCCGACGAGCTCGTAGGCCGAGCCTTCACCGATTTCGTGCATCCGGACGATCTCGAGCGCACCCGAGCGGCTATGGGGAGACTCGGTACACAGGAGGAAGTGCGTGGATTCGTCAATCGGTACCGTTGTAAAGACGGGTCGTATCGTTACATCGAATGGCGCTCGCATCCCAACGGCTCCATCGTTTACGCGGCTGCTCGTGACATTACCGAGCGGCGGGCGGCATCCGAGGAGTTCGAGCGCGTGTTCCACAGCACTCAAGATGCGCTCTTTTTGATGGAGGTGGGCGACGACGGTTCGTTCACCTTCATCCGTAACAACCGTGCCCACGAGGAAGCGACGGGGCTGTCACTTTCCGACATTCGCGGCAAGACGCCGCATGAGCTGTTGGGGGAGGAGTTGGGAAACAGGGTAGTGGAGAACTACCGCCGCTGTGTGCGTACCGGCAAGCCGATATCCTACGAGGAGACACTCCTGTTGCCCGGTGGAGAGCGAACGTGGCAAACCACGCTGACCCCGGCGATGCAGGACGACCGGCCGGTGTACATCGTCGGATCGGCTCAGGACATCACGGCAAGAAAGCACGCTGAGCAACGGCTTGCCGTGGCCAACGAGGAGTTGAAGCGGCTAGCATCAACCGACTCGTTGACTGGACTCCTGAACCGGCGCACCGCGCTGGAGTACCTCGCTTATGAAGGGGAGCGCAGCCGGCGCTACGGAAGAGGTGCCGCCGTGATCGTCCTGGATGTGGACCAATTCAAGACGGTCAACGACACCATGGGGCACGAGGCGGGCGACCGTGTGCTTGTGGGTCTGGCGGGATTGCTGAAAGCGGGAACCAGACAGCAGGACATCGTCGCTCGATGGGGCGGAGAGGAGTTTCTGATCGTGCTGCCGGAGACGAATCGCTCCGGCGGCAGGAAGGTAGCCGAGAAGCTTCGCGCGACCGTGGCCCGGGGAGATTGGGAGGAACCGGCTCGCGTGGTCACCGCTTCCTTTGGGGTAAGCTATAAGGATCCGCACGAAGAGTGGGATTCGGCCATACGCCGGGCTGACCGGGCGCTCTACCGCGCCAAAGCGGGGGGCCGGAACTGTGTGGTGCTTGGTTGATTACGGCCACGCTGCGGATGCCGCGACACGGTCTCTATGACGGACGCACCCTTCGGGATGGGGGGCCGCACGAATTGCGCACGACGATCTCGGTGTCCAGAGCGATTCGAATGGCTCCGGAGTCCCATTCAGATCTGGACGGAACGAGCTCGCGCTTGATTACGGCTTGGGCCGCCCGCTTTCCCATCTCGAGCGTGGGCACTCGGACAGTGGTGAGAGGTGGATGGCAGAACGGAGCGAAATCAGAGTCGTCGAATCCGGAGATCGAGATGTCGCGTGGGACATCGAAGCCGTGCTCTCTGGCGGCAGCCAACGCGCCCAAAGCGAGCGCGTCGCTAGCCGCGAAAATCGCGGTGGGTGGATTCGGACTCGTCAGCAACTCGGAGGTTGCGAGTTTCCCTTCGAGGGCTGTAGGAGTTCGGCTTACCGTCAAGGCCGGATCGAACTCTAGTCCTGCGGCTTCCAGCGCGGAACGGTAGCCTTGGAAACGGTGGCGTACGCGCTCGATTCGTTCATAGCGACCTGCAATCAGGGCAATTCGACGATGGCCTAAGCCGATGAGATACTCGGTCATCTCGCGAGCGGCGCGGGTGTTGTCGATTCCTACACAATCCTGAGCAAGGTCTTCGGTTAACTCCCATGTAAGAATCGTGGGGATGCCGGCATCTCGTAATGCTTGAAGCGCAGGCCGGTTGTCGTCGGTACACTCGGCCGCGATTATCCCGGCGAGTTGTCGTTCACGAAACACGCGGATCAACTCGCGTTCCGTGGCCGGATCATACCGGCTGTTTCCGATAATCAGCGAATAGCGATGAAGGTCGAGCGTTTCTTGGATGCCTTCGATGAAATCGGATTGAATCGAGCCGCGAAGGGTGAATGCGATAAGCCCGACGATGGAGTTGCGTTGGCGAGTGAAATCGGCAGCAACCGCATTATACACGTACCCGGTCTGCTCCATCGCCTCGTGGATCCGGCGCCGCGTGGATTCCTTCACGAGCTCGGGAGAGTGGATTACGCGGGAAACGGTAGCTTTCGAAACCTCAGCTACACGCGCGACGTCTTGCATGTTCACTCGGCGGGACTGCTGTGTATCTCTCTGCGACACCGTTTACGCTCCTCAC
>PWGF01000006.1 GCA_003554375.1 Spirochaetaceae bacterium | reverse complement strand
TGCCACGTTGAACGACGAGGCGGACGCGTCTTCTCTCTTTGATCTTCCGGGCTTGGCAGCGTACCCGCAGTTGGTTTTCGAGACGGACTGGAGCGGTAAGCGGGTCCCGGCGTACCTAACGCGCGGTCTGTTTCACCAAGATATCGTATCCCTCCAGGACATCGCCGAACCTCAGAACCCGAAAGCGCGGAGCGCCCGAGCGTGGTACAAAACGCTTTCGCCGGATGACCGTCTCCATCTTGCATACCAGTTCGCCCAGGCCCTGCAGGTTCTCACGGAGGGAGCTGCGAAAGGGCAACCACATTTCATCCACGCAGATCTGAATCCGCCCAATATCCTCATTGATACGAGCCGACTGAAGCTGACGCTGATTGATTATGACGGAGGATGTGTCGTCTTTGACCCTAACGCAAATCCAACAACGTGGGGGAAGATGGACGACTGGATGCCGCCGGAGGTTCAAGAGCAGTTGAAGATCTCGGCAAACCAGGGTTGTGTTGACGTCACGACGTTTACGGATCTCTGGGGGCTGGGGCTCGGTGTGTTCCAACTTCTCTTTACGGTAGACCCTTTCGCGATGTTGCAGAGTTTTGCGAGGCGCGTTCTAGAGAAGTACCAACAGTACGGTCGGTGGCCGCACGTGGAACCGAGTTGTCCGGTCGTGAAGCGGCAAACAGCGCCTTTCTTTGAGCAGAGAGTGGGGCGGACGCTTGCTCAGTCTGCATATTCCGGCCTGAGATCAGCTTTCGACGTTACCTTCAACGAGGGTGTGTTCAAGGCGGAACGTCGTACGACGGCAGGCCAGTGGGAGATGCGCTTGCGTCGCTGGAGTGTCCGTGCGAGCGGAAGCCGAACGATGCGAACAGCTACTACTGCTTCACCCTCACGACCTGGTCGGGTGGATACCCCACATCCTTCCAGCGGAGCTACCGTGACGGCGATCCCGGAATTATCATGGAAACCAAGCGCGAACGCCGCTTCTTATTCGGTTTACCTCGGGGCGCATCCGCAGCAGTTGACGCTGATCAGAAAAGGCCTTCAACAGACACGGCTAAGCGCTCAAGAGCTCCAAAATGGGATGCAGGGGGGAGCGCCGAGCTCTGGTAGAACGCACTATTGGCGTATAGATGCCGAGAACTCCACCGGCGTCACCCAGGGACCCATATGGGAGTTCAATATGAAGGCTCCCCCACCTCATTCCGGAAGTGGGGGCCAACGCCGGCATCCTTGGGCCAAGGTCATGGCAGTGGGGACGCTGGTGTTCCTCGGAGTGCTGGTACTGTTCTCGCCCGCGGTCGACCTATCGCGCTTGGTGGAATCGGCCGGGCAAATGATGCCGGGAGCTCAAGAGGGGCAAGATCACGAGCTCGCCGAAATCAGCAGTCGGCTTCAGCGAGCTATGGATGAGGCCGCTCCTGTCTTGCCTGAGGCAGAGAGTATGCTCTATTCGGTCGATCAAGCGGATGCCGGAGCGGAACGAGAGGAGGTTGCCGGCCTGTTGGTTCAAGCGGTACACCAAGACGTTTCCCGAGGTCTGAGAGGGCTGGACGACGCGTCGACGGCTCTTTTGGTGTTCGACCGCTTTGACGAGTTTTCGGCCGCGAACGCGGGAAGAAGGAAGGTCTTGCAGACTGTTCTCGAATGGGCCGAAACCGCTGCACCGGATACGAAGCGTCAAATGGAGAAGTTGGATTTGGCTCAGGAGTACGCCACCGACGACTACAACCAGGCTATCGAGGCACTCCGTGCGGAAATCGAATAGGCAATGGACGGAAGAGATACAACAGGATTTAGGGCACTCGACGTGCTCTCACCGGTGATGTCGAGTACCGTCCATTACAGACTGAGCATACGGCGGCAGTTACGTGCCGCTGAAACCGACCCGCTTGCCTCCCGCTTCCCGGCGGCTTTGCTCGATCTCTCTGCTTGCTGTTAGAAAATCTTCCATGCGAACCGGTTCCGTACCGTTCGACTGCGAAGCTCGCCGAGCTGCCGCTCGAAGGATTGCGTTGCGGATGTCCCCGCCGGCAAAAGCGAATCGCTCGGCGAGCGAGTTCACCTTGACGTCCTCGGCGACTGGCATGCGCGCCGGCATAAGCTCTCGCCAAAGCCGTTCGCGCGCGTCTTTCTCTGGACGGTCAAAGAATACAACGTGATGGAGTCGAGAAAGCGTCTGTGGCTCGATGGTATCAAGCGTCGCCGTTGCGAATACGGCGACAAGGTTCTGCGCTTCGATTTGCCGCAATAGAAGCTCGGCGGCACTACCCGCAGGCCCAGCCGCTGCGACCTGGCCCGACGGACTGAAGATTGGATCGGCGTCGTCGAACAGCAATAGGCTTTCCCCGTCGGCTGCTTCCGCTAGAACCATCTCCAGAGTGTCTTCTGCTCCCACCGACAGCATCGCAAGGATACGAACGCGACTTACACGCTTCAGGGTCTTCCCGAGTTCATAAGCCAGAGCCTGTGCGGTTAGGGTCTTGCCGGTGCCGGGTGCTCCGTGAAAGAGAATGGATAGCCCACCGAGGTCGGATGAGTGTT
>PWGF01000143.1 GCA_003554375.1 Spirochaetaceae bacterium | reverse complement strand
GACTGTTGTCGTCCCCTCTCGAGCGCGGATGTGGCGGCGTGGCTCTCTCTCACGAGCGACGGCGCGGGGTCCCGACCGCCAGTCTCGTCACGAGATCCGTTTCAGAATGTAGAGAATGTAGAGCTCGATATACCGAATCAGGTGTTCTTTCCGCCGGACTTTTTCAAAAGCGTCCTTATTGGCCAGCTCGCGGGCAATACCTGCAATGCGCTCCTGGCTGGGTGGGTTCCGTCGGCTGTTTAGCTTGAGCTTTCGTATGGCGTCGCGAACATAGGAATTAACGTCCTCGATCAGATTGTCCTTTGCTTTCCGGTCCAGGAGTGGATTCCAGCTCTCCGCAAGCTCATTCAGTGTATCTTCAAGTGAAGCCCCCTGGCCGAGCAGTTGGTGCTCGAGTTGGCGAACCTGCTTGCGGAACGCTTGGGCATCCTCCGGGCTTCGTTGCGAACGGGCCAATCTGGACATCTCGCGAACCTCATCCGCGGGCCCCGCGCCTTTCCCGGCTGCCTGATGAGCTGATGCGGATTCCTGGACGCTCTTGGTAGCAACACTACGGCGTTCGGATGTTTCCGGTCGGCGTCGGCCTAGTCGCTTTGCTCGGTCGGTGCCTTCGTGCCGGTGTTCGTCGGGCAAATCGTTCTCGATGCTCCGGACGCCTTTGTCACCGCCGAGTCTACGGAATAGGCGCCAGACGGCCCTGAGAACCGGTATTGCCTGCCAGAAGGGTAGGAGCAGCTTGGCATCGGCCAAGAGCCGCTGCCGATCGAGATCTAGAAGAGCGGGATAGTCGACCAGGCGTTTCGCCTCCGGATCGAACATGTTTCGGAGTGCCTCGTGGTCTACTCCGACTGCGTCCGGTCGCTGGGATGCATTGAACAGAATGTCGAAGCGGGTTAGGCCGGCGAAAACCGGATCCCTGGTGTTAACCTGATGGCGGAGGTGCTCGGCGAAGTAATCGTCGCTCCGCATCGATGTAAGCTGGCGATCTCGCCGGAGCGCTGCGTGCCAGTGCTGAACGTAGTAGCGCTTGAGCACGTCTGCGAGTTGGTTGCGTTTCTCCAGGAATATCTGAACTGCGCGTTCACCATATACGTAGTAGTCATGCTCGTCGGGCCCTCTGACACGGAGCAACATGGCCGGTTTGTCGTTTTCGGCATCGGGTTCGCACCGGTTTCGCATCAACGCCCGCAGGCGCTCCGCGCCCAGCCGTTGAGACAACGATACCCCGTGCTCGTCCGTCAGCTTCATAACGCCCGGGTTCGTGAACACGTACGGTTTGTTTCGAAGCTTCTGGTCTAGAATTCGCTCAAGAGCTTCGCTCTCTCTCTGTTTCTGCGCGATGTTACGAAAGTGGGCGTTGTATACCGCGATAAGGTAGGCCGATTGACTGAACACGTGGTCTTCTTCGATAAGGTCCGAACGAGCTTTCGCCTCTTTGACGATAGTAGAACAGAGCTGGGCCCAGAAATGGAACGCGAAGTCTGAAGGATTCTCAACGTTTTCGGCGGCTTGGCGCGGGTTAGTAAGGACTTGGTCTAGCTGTTCTCGAATCTTGGCTTCTCTTGTTGGAAAGAAACCGATGAGTTTGTGGCGCAGATAACCGGCGTTCTTCTCCGAGTTGAGATACAGTCTGAGCTTCTGCATTGCCAGAATGAGAAGTCTGCCGGGAACTAGATCCGGTGTGACCATCATCGAACGGAACGGTTTGGGGAAGTCGAGTCGCAGAACCTGGCTGCTGTCGTCGCGGCCTGTCGCCATCCACGAGATCAGCTCGCTCTTGACGTCAACCGGGCGGATGAGCTCGTCCGGGATATCGATTCCGAGCTGCACGTTGTCGGGAAAAGGAAGCTCAGAGCGTTCCAGGATTCTGTCATACAGTTCGCGGATGCGCTCAGCGTAGTAGGGCAGATAGAGGATTGTCTGAACGACCCCGTTTACGTAGAAAAGCCGCACTGTCTGCTCACGTTGTAAGGCATTCAGGTGCGCAAGAACCGTCTGCTCGGCATCCTGTCGGAGATCCTTCGTGTCCTCCGCCGGTGCGGATCGGTCGGCGTAGGCCCGTACGAACTCCAGGAAGCTGCGGAACGAGATGCGCGGTACTTCATGCCTTCGCGTAAACGACTGGAGAAGATGCTCCGTGTCTTGAGGGGTGGACATGCCGTTGAATCGCCTCCGTCCAGCTCGAGTTCGTGCTATCTTGGGGCGAAACTCGAAGCCCCACTGTATAGTACCCCCGTGTGGCGCGCCGCGCAACCTGAGACTACGGGAGGCCGACAGGAGCCGGGCCACGCGTTGGCCGGGCCACGCATTGGCCAGGCCACGCAACGGCTGAGCCTCCGGGACGAGGGCCGGCTGATCGGTACCGGCTGAACAGCGTTTGACATCCGGCGCCTGGAACTCGAAACTAGAGGCTGCGAGGTTGTGGAGGAGCCTGTGATGCGCAGTTCGGCACTCCTGTCTTTGGTAGGGGTTCTCATCTTGGTCGCATGTACGTCCGCCGACGTGCGCCGGTACGATAACTCGGCGGACGCCGCCGGAG
>PWGF01000045.1 GCA_003554375.1 Spirochaetaceae bacterium | reverse complement strand
GTACGGCTCGAACGGTGAGGTCGAGCAGGAAGTGACTCGAACGTTCGGGATTCGCGTGGTCGAGTTGGACACCGGGCCGGATGGAAGCGCCTTCGCATTCGAGGTGAATGGCCGGTCGTTTTTTGCCAAAGGGGCGAACTGGATTCCTGCCGATACCTTCGTGACGCGACTTGCCGAGCAGGATTACGAACGCCTTGTGAAGGATGCTGCAGCAGTCGGTATGAACATGCTACGCGTTTGGGGAGGTGGAATCTACGAAGCCGACGCGTTCTATGACGCGTGCGACCGCTACGGGATCCTGGTCTGGCAGGACTTCATGTTCGCCTGTAGCGCGTATCCTTCCGGCGATGCCTTCTTTCACAACGTGCGGGCGGAGGCTGTCGAGGCGGTTCGCAGGCTCCGTACCCACGCCTGTCTGGCTCTATGGTGTGGTAACAATGAGATGGAACAGATTCTGCCGTGCATCGAAGGCGCCGAAGGTGATCGCGAGCAGGGAATGGGCTGGGACGCTTATCAGCAGCTGTTCGATGGAATCCTGAAGGATGTCGTAGACGAGCACGATCCGGAGACTCCGTACTGGCCCTCTAGTCCCCATACGCCCGGAAGTGAGCGACGAAACGCAAATGACCCGGAGGCAGGCGACGCACATGTGTGGGAGATCTGGCACGGGCGGGAGCCGTTCGAGACGTATCGGCGGAGTACGCACCGGTTCATTAGCGAGTTCGGGTTCCAGAGCTTTCCGGAGCCCCAAGCGATAGCCCGGTTCACTGAGGTGACTGATCGGAACGTGACCTCCAGGATCATGGAACATCATCAGCGGAGCCCGATCGGGAATCAGGCGATCATGCACTACATGCTCGACTGGTTTCGTCTGCCCGAGAGCAACGAGATGGTGTTCTGGGTGAGCCAAATACTCCAAGGGCTGGCGATGAAGTACGGCGTAGAGCACTGGCGGGGGTTGCGTCCGCGGACCATGGGAACGCTGTATTGGCAACTCAATGACTGCTGGCCTGCGGCGAGTTGGGCCTCTATCGATTGGCATGGTGCGTGGAAGGCGCTTCACTATATGGCGCGCGACTTCTACGCTCCTCTGCTCCTGCTGGCGAAAGAGAACGCGGAGACACAGTCCGTATCTCTGGAGGCGGTGAGCGACCTCCCGGACGGCGTTCAGTGTGACGTTCGGTGGTGGCTTCAGACGGTTGGAGGAGAAGATGTTAGCTTCGGCGTAGAGGATGTTTTCGTGGAGGCAGAGGCGAACACGGCGGTAGTTCTCCTCGACTTCGACGAGCAGTGTGCGCAGCTTGGAGCTGAGAATCTGCTCTTTTTCGCGGAGATGTGGAATGGTGAGAAGCGCGTGAGCAGAAATTTTGCGTCCTTTGTCCGGCCGAAGCACCTAGCGCTCGAGGATCCCGGCTTGGAGTTGGTAACGGAGCGCGACCGGAGCGGGAGCGTGCGAGCTACCATAACGGTGGAACGGCCGGCGCTATGGGTGTGGCCTGAGCTGGCCGGGCACAAAGGATCCGTCCCGCCCCGTTACTCGGATCGCTTTTTCTGCATGCGCGCAAGGACAAGTGAGACGGTAGTGATCACGCCGTCCGAATTAGACGTCGCAACGGGTGCGAGTGACGGCTCCGAAGAAGAGGGGGGGCACTCTGCCGATCCGGCGCGCAGGCCGGCGGGTTCGGCAAGCAAGAGTCCGGCCGGAGAGGAGAACTATCCACATGTCGTAGTGAGATCGCTCATCGATACGTACCGCGGGAGAACGTAACGGTGCCACGTTTACAAACGGTGTCGGGAGCAAGGCTGTGTTCGAGGATTCCGGTGCCGGGGAAGTCGGCACTCCGCCGGAAGACGTAGTCTCGCCGCGACTCTATGTTGGACAAGGAGTGACTTGAGCCATGGAATATCAGATATACGGCACGACCATGCCGGTGGTTGAGTGCAGTTTGCGTTTAGGGGAAGAGCTCTACTGCCAAACCGGAGCGATGAAGTGGCGGGACAGTGACGTGCGTATGCGGACCGGCGGTCGGGGAGGAATGCGTGGTTTGTTCGGACGTATAGCAATGGGACAGACGGCGTTCCTGAACAAGTATACCGCCGATCGCGACAGAGCTCGAGTGGCTTTTGGGCACTCCTTCCCCGGTACTATCCTGGCCATCGACGTGGCACGTCAGCCGGTGAACTGCATGACTCGGAACTTCTTGGCGTGCGAAGCGACTGTGGAGCAGTCGATTGGGTTCCAGTCGAAGTTGGGGGTCGGAGCGTTCGGTGGTCGCGGGTTTGTTATGCAACGGCTTCAGGGAGCCGGAGTGGTCTTCGTCGAGCTGGATGGTGAGTCGGTAGCGATGCGGCTCGCTGAAGGTGAGAGCGTGTGTACGGAGACCGGCGCGCTCGCTATGTACGAGGAGGGCGTAAGCATTAACGTGGAACGAGTGCGGGGTGGCCGGAACGTCCTTTTCGGGGGAGAAGGCTTGTTCGTAACCACGGCGACGGGGCCCGGAAAGATATGGATCCAGACGATGGATATCCAGCACGCCGCGGCCG
>PWGF01000320.1 GCA_003554375.1 Spirochaetaceae bacterium | reverse complement strand
CAGGAGCCCGCACAGGCACCGCAATATCTGTCGCCCCTACTAACACCAAGGGGGAGAACAATTGACCGCTCACAGCCGTCTCTGAAGCCACAGACCCCAAATACGCAACCAGGGTCGTGGGATCAGCATACACTATAATATCCGAAGCACTTTCCCCTGCCTGTGTTAACGGAACTAGCAAACGATCTTGCGTTTCTACCAAGGATAAGGAACGGCCTCGGAAGTACGTAATTAACGTAACCCGTGTGTGTCCGCGAATATTCGTTTCTACCAACACCCAAGACGCAATACCGATACGAGTATCCAACCCTGCCGCTGTTTCCACATCAGTAGGAGCACGGATACGCACGTCCGTGAGTGTATCCAGCACAGACAACGCTGAAGCTACGGCTATACCTTCAGCAGAAGCCGCCACAAAGGTATATAAAAAGCTTTCGGCCTCTACCATGGTTTCGCTCGTACCACGACTTGTAATCGCCGTATCTAGTATCAGCCAGTCATCTATCGCCGTGACACTATCCAAAGCCACAGCCACATCTATCTGCATATTCAAGTCCGAAGCTACAGTGACAGTTGGTTGCCCCGCAAACAAGGTTAGAAAACGCAAGACTGCTTCAGCATCAGCCAGAACCGCTGCACTACCACTAGCTTCGACAGATACATTCAGAGGAAGCGCACTGGTTGCATCCACTGCACTAGCACCAGCAGAGCGTACCGGTGTATAAACAGCGGGAACCAAAGAATCAACAGAAACCAAGCCTACACCAAACACAGACACCGCAGTTTGTACTGCACTATCGGCCCATACCGAAACAACGGCTTCGGTGACCGGTTCCACCGTGGTATCCAAAGCACCAGAACCCACCACGTCCGTTGCACTACTGCCTGTTAGCTGAATTGGTTCAACTTCTTCGGTAGTAAACGCTTCTTCGCCGCTATACGTGATACCATCGGCATTTTCCGCAAAAGCCCGCACATAATACGTTGTATCAGCGTCCAAAGTCTCCACAGTCAACGAAAACGTGCCAGCAGAAAAGTCGCCTTCCTCATCCACCACATATGCATAATCCGTGTTCTCAGGCGAAACATCGCCCGGATCGTCATAAGACGACACATCATAAACAAAACCACGGCGAGTACAATCCTTACCTGCTTCTTCGATCTCACCATGAAACATTGCTTGCCACGAGAATTGCGGCTCCAACATACTTAGCGCACTAACAGTAACAGAAGATTGCCCGCTTACAGATTTAATCTCAACGACGTGAACATCGGTCGATGCACTAACTGAAGTTGAACTTTGTCCACTAATTGTTTCAGGTTCGGGCTCCAGGTCAGCTTCTTCATAAACGGCCCAGAGTGCCAGAAAGTCAAAGCCGAGTGTCAAAGAAGAAATTGTACTGGGCAATTCATTACTTTCGCCCTCTATTAGTTCCTCGCCTGAGACACACCCAAAATCCGCTCCCGCGCCCCCAGGCCATTCTCCCATCCAAAAAACGATATAACACTCGGTGTTTGGTGACAGATGGACAGGAGTTTGTAAATCCTTTTCTATTGCTTCGAGTTCTCCTGCCTCATAATCAATCCCATGCACATCTGTTTGGGCAATCCGTTCTTTATCTTCACCATATAAACCTAATTGTATAGGTACTTCTCCGCCAAAGGGCAGATCAACTCTGATAAAACAACCCAACTTAGTGACTTTAACTTCTTTATCAGGAGAAGTTAAAGGGCCTGGCCCGCCATATTCATTCTCACCAAGGAAAGACATGTTAACTCTGTCATAATCCGTATATCCAAACGTGGGATCCACATACACCGGGTATGATGCACTATCTAACCAATCGTCATCGACTGTAATGCAAACCTCTCTGCCGTCTATAGACAAATCGGCCCACGTACTATTGCCGTCAGCATCTACCACCTGCGGACGGTATATCAAGAAGGCTGAAAAAGTTCCTGTTTTCCCAGCTACCGGCTTTGTTGGGCGAACAGAGTAGGCACCTTTGATATGCTCTGGTTGCTCTTCATCATCTCGTTCTTCAATTCGTTGAAAGGATAACCCTTCGCTTTCCAAATCAAACGAGAACACGTTGGAATCAGGCTTGGAAGGGATTTCAAGCTCAAATTCCAAACCGCCCTTTGGATAATCCTCCGAAGCTTCCAGCCCATAGAACCAAACTTTTTCAGCACCCTCGTATTGCTCCCAGCCTTCAACGTCCGGAGCCCATACGTTGTCCTCCAAAACACACTTCCAAAGTTCGCCCTCGTATTTCACAACGTCCCCTGGCTGGTAGGCGTCATGCGCTCCTTCTGGTTCTTCCCAAGGGCGGATCATCCCCTGCGGAGTATAAGTCGTATACAGAGAAGAAGTCTCGTCTGGCGGCCAATCCTCCTGGGAGGTGTGATCCTGCAGTACCTGGTAATACTCACCGTCGTACACAAAAGTGTCGCCTTCTTCATACACGTGATCCACCTGGTACGGAGACAACTCTTCCGCTTCCACTGCCATCACCGTGTCGCCTTCTTCTGCGACGCGAAAGTTCTTCTG
>PWGF01000527.1 GCA_003554375.1 Spirochaetaceae bacterium | reverse complement strand
CTCAGCCCCGGACGCGGCTGAAGGAACGTTCGAGGAATGGTTCGCTGCCGATGACCTTGAGATGGACGGCGAGGAGTTCCACAGCCTGCTGAAGGAATACCGGGACCAAGCATACCACGGATGGGAATCCGATCGCTTCAACGCACAAGACGGCACTTGGGACTCTCCTGACGGCGTATCGCAATTCGAAGAACGGATCTTGGTGGCCTTCCTTGCCGAAGCTTGGGAGCGTGGCGAGTACACGCGCGTCCACTACGAGATGCGGACTGCAGCTGACCGACACAGCGATCGGCTGGGGCATCGGTCGGCCGTATACCTCGGAGATCTCAACGAGCAAGCGGAGAACATGGTAGAGGCGCTCGAACAGGAAAGCCGGCGAATCGAGGACGCCCTGAGGGCCGGCGAAACTGCAGTGCTTGCTGAGCCCAGAGTCATTGAGAGAGCGCGCACCAAAATGCCCGAAGCGTATGAAGAGATCATTGCGTTCGTCGACGGGCTGGACCCGGAAACCGACGAGCTGGAAGCCTTCATCGGTCCCCTCGAAACGTACATCCGCCCTCGGAAACACAGCGCAGTGGACCATGACGACCTACCCGGCGAAGCACTGGAAGACCTCCTAACTGGGCGCCTCATCGATTCACTCCGCAACACGGAAGACGGATTCTTCGTAGAAACCTCTGACGGCAAAGTGGACCTGGAGCTGAGTCTGCGGTACGGCATGGTTCTGGCGGAGGCGGATCTTGAGGACGAGCGCAAGACGCACATGGGACGACGCCTGGTGCAGTCGGTCATCGATGTCGCCGATGATACCGGGGTCCTTCCCGCGCGCCTGGAGCTCGATGGAAGCTCGATCGTCGGAGTCGAAGGCACGGTCGGACCTGAGCAGCTCTACCCCATTCTTTACGATCCGGAGTTCTATCCCAGGGCAGTGTCGTTGGAAGAGGCACTCGATCGCGGCTCTTTTGTCTTGGCGGCGGTGAACCTTTCGGCCGACCAATTCGATGAGACTGAACTGGAGTTATCCATTGACAACGAGCCGGGACGTACGCACTATCTGCTCATTCACGGAGTCCCTGCGCTCTCGAGTATGGAGTTATTTGGAATGACCTGGCGTAATGATCCAAGGTTCGAGGAGTATGCTCGTGGCCGCAACTACATCGATGACTTGGACACGCTGGCAATCAAGTACTCGGACGATAGCAGCGGGGGGCGAATTGTGCTCAGGTACTAAACGCACCTTTTTGAACGCCTGAGGAATTGCGGGGTCCGACCGGCATGCTGCTTCGCAGCCCTTCCGTTTGGAGAGCAGCATTCCTGCAGTGCGGAGTGCGCCGCTCAGCGACACCATCAGAGATGCTCGCAGCCGGCTACAGAGCACGAATCGAGAAGGCTAGCGTGGAAGAAAGGAAGGCACCGAATGGAGAACACTCAGATCGCAATACTGCCCGGCGATGGCATCGGCCCGGAAGTGATGAGGGAAGCAGAGCGCGTACTGGATGCAGTAGAGCAGCGCTTCGGTATTCGATTGGTCCGAACGCATGGTCTTGTCGGTGGGGCAGCTATCGATCAAACCGGAACGGCGCTTCCTCAGCAAACGTGGGAGCTCTGTCGCCAATCAGCCGGGATTCTCTTCGGTAGCGTTGGTGGACCGAAATGGGAGCACCTTCCCCCGAATCAGCAACCGGAGCGAGCGTCGCTATTGCCCCTTCGGAAGGAGTTCGGTCTGTTTGCCAACCTTCGTCCGTCACTAATCTACCCGTCGCTGACTGAGATATCGCCGTTGCGCCACGACCTCGTAGCAGACGGGATCGACATTCTCATCGTTCGCGAACTCACCGGCGGAATCTACTTCGGGCGCCCGAAAGGATGGGAACACGGTTATGCCTATGATACCATGCGGTACTCTGAAGACGAGGTCCGGCGGATCGCGCGCATTGCTTTTGAATCAGCTCGACAGCGGCGCGGTATTGTCCATAGCATTGATAAGGCCAACGTACTGACGACAATGGTCATGTGGCGCGAGGTCGTGTCGCAGGTCGCGCTCGAATACCCGGAAGTGTCGCTCAACCACATGTACGTGGATAACGCCGCCATGCAGCTCATCCGCAACCCCGGTCAGTTCGACGTCATGCTGTGCGGTAACATGTTCGGCGATATTCTGAGTGACGCCGCTTCCGTTATTGCTGGGAGCCTCGGGCTACTGCCAAGTGCGAGTCTTGCGGAGCCCGACTCTGCCGGAAGAGTCCGGTTCGGTCTTTATGAGCCGGCCGGCGGAAGTGCACCGGACATTGCAGGACGGAACATGGCGAATCCGATTGCGCAGATTCTCAGCGCAGCCCTTCTCCTTAGATATAGCCTAAACCAGCCCGCAGCCGCGGACGCAGTGGAGCAGGCGGCCCGCTCGGCTCTGGAAGTCGGCTTGCGGACATCGGACATTGCGACTCCCGGCCAGTCGGCGGTTTCCACCGAAGAGATAGGAACCCGAATAGCGGAATTGGTGGCGGCCGGCACGGACTGACCCGCGGCTGACCTACCGCTTCACTCCCTTGCT
>PWGF01000268.1 GCA_003554375.1 Spirochaetaceae bacterium | reverse complement strand
AGGGGAGGCTACGGCGCACGCTCTTGCCGCGGGGTTGGGTTTCACAGCGCTCTTGCTTGTGCTCGAAGGCATCCGCGAGCGGCTGGCGTGGCTGCCGCCGGCTTCGTGGCTGGCCGGTGTACCGATCCAACTGCTTACGCTGGGGATCCTTGCGCTTGTGTTCACTGGGTTTGAAGGAGTGTAGCCATGACGATAGCAGGGAAAAAGGTGCGCAAGCTTGGCCGCGGATACCATCTGCGGGAGTACAAGGAGCTTACGAACAAGAAGCAGATCGAGCGGCTGCCGCTGCCGGATGAAGGCGTCATCCCGCTTCTCCAACATCTAGGGGAGACGGCGGAGCCCACCGTGCCGGTCGGCGAGCGTGTGCATCCGGGACAGCCAATCGGCAACCTGGACCAGTACTGGTCAGCCCCGGTGCATTCGAGCGTGGCCGGAACGGTCACCGCCATCGAGCCACGCCTCACGGACTCCGGGTACGAAGTCAACTCGGTGGTCATCGCGGTGGACAAGGAGCGCTCGGAGTTCTATCCGCCGATTCAGCGTGACCATCGGCCGATGCAGGTGGACGAGCTCAAGGAAGCGATCCGATGGGCCGGCGCCGTCGGCATGGGCGGTGGTGCGTGTCCGACCTATATCAACGTCAACCTGGACGAACCGGTAGAGACGCTCGTTCTCAATGGCGCCGAGTGCGAGCCGTTTCTCACCTGCGATCAGCGGCAGATGCTGGAGTATGCAGACGAGCTCATCGGCGGAGCCGAGATCATGATGCGGGTGATCGGTGCCACGAAGTGCTACATCGGGATCGAGGTAAACAAGGCCGACGCAATCGAGGTGCTTGCCGGCCGTCTCAACGGACGCGCCGACATCGAGGTGGTGCCGCTCCAAACCAAGTATCCAATGGGATACAAGAAGAACATTATCAAGGCGGTGACCGGACGAACTCCGCCCCAAGGCGCTCGCTCTTCGGAGGTCGGCTGTATCGTCAAGAACATCGGCACCGCCATCACCACATTCAACTCGGTCGTCTACGGCAAGAGTTGTTTCGAGCGCGTGGTGACCGTAAGCGGCCCGGGGACCGTGAGGCGGCCGGGCAACTATCTGGTGAAGGTCGGAACCCCGATTGGCCATATCTTGGAGCACGTAGGCGTAGATACCGGCTCCCTAGCGGGGCACAAGGTTATCATGGGCGGGCCGATGACCGGAGCCGCGCAGATGTCGCTCGATGTACCGGTCATAAAGAAGACCACAGGCATCCTCGTCATGCCGCCATCACATGTGGAGAGTCAGGACACTGCCAACCCGGCTCCCTGCATCCGCTGCGGCAAATGCGCGGAGCACTGTCCGATCTATCTCAATCCTGGCCTGTTGAGCGTCTTCGCCGAGCGCGGAGACTACCCAACTGCCGCGGATTGGAAGCTGGACCAATGTGCCGAGTGCGGGATATGTAGCTATGTCTGCCCGTCTCGCCGTCCGGTCACTCAGCTGCTCCTCAAGGCAAAGCCGGAAGTCAAACGCATCGTAAAGGAGCGGCGCCGGCGGGCCCGAGCACGCGGCTGACCAGCTTGCCCGTGGAGGGGGTGTTCGGATACGCTCAAGCGCATATGGGCAATCACCGCTCGAACTCCGAGCACCCGCCCCAAGAGCCTACTGAAGAGTCCGGTTACGAGACGCTCGATTTGCCCGGAGCGCCGGAGTCTGCCGGAGCGACCGGAGCGCCCGCGCCCGAGTCACCGGGGGCGCTCGATCCGCCGGCGGCCGAAGCGCCCGGCCCCGGAGGCGGAGCCCGCTCGGGGCCCGGACCCGGCTCCGATCACCAGCCACCTCGCCGCTTCCGTACGGCCCTGCCGGGGCTCGCGGCGATCGTAGTTATGGTCTTGTCGATTTTCTTCCCCCGGCTCCTGTTTTCGCCGCTTCTGGTACCGATCCAGCACGAGTTCGGCATGACCACCGCCGCGGCCGGGCGTATCTTCACAACTATCGCCGGCGGATACGCGCCCGCGATGGTTCTCAGCGGATTCATCGCGACCCGACTCACTCACCGCTTGATCGTCTCGACGGCAAGCACGACGGTGGGCGTTGGCCTTGCCGTAACAGCTCTTGCCCCGAGTGCAGCGGTTATGTACCTCGGCGCCCTTGTTGTCGGAGTAGGGGCCGGGATTTACGCTCCGAGCGGGCTATCGATCGTCTCGCACATTACTCCGACGCACCGTCGCGGCTTGGGGTTTGCAATCCACGAATTGGGCCCCGCCACAAGCTTCGTTCTGGCCCCGGCCGTCGCAGCGGCGTTCCTTCCCATAGCGGGTTGGCGTGCAATCATGGGCGGAACTGCGCTCTTCTGCGTAGCTGCGGGCGTAGCCTACTACCTGCTCGGGCGCGCCGGCCTGTCGCATGGCGAAGCGCCGGTATGGGGAAACCTCAAAGCCATTTTCGGACATCCGCGGTTCTGGCTCATGATTGTGTTTCTCATACTCGCCGCCTCGGCGGCAATCGGCGTGTTCTCTGTGCTCCCCACCTTTCTGATCGAACACCGTCGGATGGACCCGCAACTGGCCAACGGGCTGGTGAGCGCTTCCCGCGTGTCCGGCATCCTGATGATCTTTCTCTCGGGGGCGCTCACCGATCGTTTCGGCTTTCACGCCATGGTCGCCGCTATCTTCGCGATAACCGGAACGTTTACAATCATGCTTACGGTGGCCGAGGGTGCGGTTCTCGCTCTATCGGTTCTCCTGCAGCCGGCCGTCATAAGCGCCTTCTTTCCCGCGGCCATCGCTGCAATCACCGCTATCGGCCCGCCGCGAACGCGAAACGTCGTTATCAGCTTGATCATCCCTCTTGCGAACCTCGTCGGCCAAGGCCTTTTCCCGGCTATTGCCGGATACCTTGCCGACATCGGCCTATTCGATCGCGTATTTCAGGTCACCGGCGCCGCCATGATTGTAGCAATAGCGCTTACCCCGGTATTCGCTGCTTCTCGCCGGTAGATTCTTGCGCTACCGTCTCCTGTGGCGGGAACATCTTCTCCCACATGGGATCGAGCTCCACGGCGATGCGCTCGCCATAGTCCTTCATTCCCCGGTGGTACTCCGGATCTTCAAGGGCGATTTGGGCATCTCCGTCGATCGGCTTGACGTGGTGCTCGCCAACAATCCTTTTGGCGATATCGTAGTGGTCTCGAATAGGACACGGGATAAACAGGTTCCGGACCGGTTTTTCGCCGTCATCTCCCCGGTACGCGTCCTGCCAAGCACGAATGCGCTTGAAGTAGTCCGTCTCCAGTACTGAGGTGATCGTATCGCCTCGCTCGTACATATCGTAAAGATTATCCACGGCGTACGGGAAGAAAACGCACGGCGACAGATTCCCATCCCAGTCGACGTAGAAGAAGCCGCCGGAACGACCGGCTGCTATGCACCCGAAAGAAAGCGCCCCGCTGTTCCAAAAGTCTACGACGAACCGATTCTTTTCGTAGAAAAGCTTCATCTCGCGCTCGAGCATCCACTTCCGCTGCTCCGGAGTAACCAAGCGGTCCATGGTATAGCTTCGGCCAATAGGCATGTACTGGAAGATCCACGAGTAGAGCGCGCCTTGCTCGTCGTAGAAATAGTCGATGAATTCGTCCGAGAGTACGGTTTCTGCATTCTGACTGGTGGCGGTCACCGAAATGCCGAACGGCACCCCGTGGCGGCGTAGCCGCTCCATAGCTTCGGTGATCTTCCGGAAGACGCCGGCTCCACGGTATTCGTCGGTCTCCGCCTCCCATCCTTCAACGGAGATTGCGGGAGAGATGTTCCCAAGCTGCGCCATTCGCTCCGCCACCGCTTCCGTGATAAGCGTGCCATTGGTGTACATCATGAAGAACTCGTCCGGATGCTCCGCAACTACATCGAGCATTTGCCTGCCTCTGCTCCGGTACGTAAGCGGCTCCCCGCCCGATATCACACTGAAATGCGAACCCCACTCCTGACGCTTCTCCTTCAAGAGCCGAGTCAGCACCTCGTAGTCCAGAGTGCTCCGGTCCGCGAGGGTGCTCCCCGCGTAGCAACCGTTACACTGGAGGTTGCAGCGCTTGGTAGGGCTGATCGTCAGGAAGGTCGGCGGATAGCGCCCGAACTTCTCGTAGAACGGCTGCATCCGGTCTTCTTCCCCTAGCAGAACGTTCCGAATGAAGGTCGACAGCAACGAGCGGAGGACGCGGCGCCCCACGGTTCCGCGCTCGATCCCGTGGTCAAGAGTGTACAGGAGGTTCATCACTGCTCGCCGCCGCATATGCACCATGCGCTCGGGCATGTGTCTGAAGTTCTGCGCCTGAAGCGATCGAGCGAGCATTCGATCGGCCCTTCGTAGCAGCCACCTTCGGGCGGCCTTGGACTGGATGAGCGTCTCGGCTGCAGTAGCGCCCCCCTTCGTTAAGAGGCCCTGGAGGCCTATCGGGTTCTTCATAGACATCCTCCCGACCGGTCTAGCTCCCGCTCCTGAGTTTGCCTGTTGCCGCGGAGTCGATGCCCATTCTCAGGGGGTTCTCCCACACTCCACTCCGAAGTCTGAAGAGCCCGGCTGCCGTCGGTGGCCAACTCCTCACTACGCCGCTCCACCACCTCCGTACGATGACGGAATAGACATCGCCCCCTTGGCTACTCGTATTGTACAACGCCATTGGAGACCAAGCCACCATGCGCATCGACCTGGGCGCAGGAAGCCGGACACTGAGCCCGGAAGCGCGGACACCCAGAAACGTCGCAGCGAGTACTCGGGACCATTCGGTAACCGGAGCAATTGTGAAACGACGCAGCTCGCGTTCCGAATCACATTGGCGAGGTCGTGGGAGCGGGCCGGCCCCGAGGAGGGCCGACTGTCCCAGGTTTGCCTCCGGCAGGTTTGGCTGTGCGAGGTTTGGCTTCGCCAGGGCCGCGACTCCGCGGCCGGCCGTCACGGCGCGCAGCCGGCCGTCACGGTGCGCGGCCGCCGTCATGGGCGCAGCCGGCCCGGCGGCCCCGAGCGCGTGCGCCGATGGACGGAGGGGCCGATGATCAACCGGCCGCGGCCCGCTCGGAGGCCCCCCGCAGGCTCCGTGCCGCCTCCACCATGTTCCGGAGCGAAGGTTTCACCTCATCCCATGTGCGTGTTTTGAGCCCGCAGTCGGGATTGATCCACAGCCGCTCGCTGGGAATCCGTGTAGCGGCCTTCTTCACAAGGTCCGCCATTGTCCCCACGTCGGGGATATTCGGGCTATGGATGTCGTAAACCCCGGGGCCGATCTCGTTAGGATACTCGAAGTCAGTGAACGCCTCCAGAAGCTCCATGTCCGAGCGTGAGGTCTCGATCGTGATCACGTCGGCGTCGAGATCGGCAATGGATTCGATGATATCGTTGAACTCGGCGTAACACATGTGGGTGTGGATCTGAGTTTCGTCCCGCACGCTGGAGGTGGCAATACGGAACGCCTCCACGGCGTAGGAAAGGTAGGGAGGCCAGTCGTCTCGCCTGAGCGGAAGCCCTTCGCGCATAGCGGGCTCGTCCACCTGGATGACGCTGATACCGGCCGCCTCCAGATCCCGGACCTCGTCGCGGAGTGCCAGCGCAATCTGACGGGCGGTTGTGCTGCGGGCCTGGTCGTCCCGGACGAAAGCCCACTGCATCATGGTCATGGGGCCGGTGAGCATGCCTTTCACCGGCTTCTCGGTGAGCGATTGCGCATAGCTGATCCACTTCACGGTCATGGGCTCCGGACGCGAGACGTCGCCGAAGACGATCGGCGGCTTAACGCAGCGGCTCCCATAGGATTGTACCCAGCCGTGCTCAGTGAAGGCATAGCCCGAAAGTTGCTCGCCGAAGTGCTCGACCATGTCGTTGCGCTCGGCCTCGCCGTGGACCAGAACATCGAGCCCGGCCTCCTCCTGCTGGCGAACTGCGTGCTCGATCTGCCCGGCCATGAGCTGTTCGTACGTTTCGCGATGCATGTCGCCCTTGCGGTAGGCGCGACGCGCCTTGCGGATCTCCGCCGTTTGCGGAAACGAGCCGATCGTGGTGGTGGGGAACAGCGGAAGCTGCAGGTGCTGGTGCTGCTTCTTCGCACGCGCTGGATACGGCGACTGACGCTTCTTCATCGAGTCGTCGATCGAGCGCAGCCGATTTTGTACCGCTGAGTCCGTGATGCGACTCGAGCTCCGCCGCCGCTCGCGCGCGGTGCGGTTTTCCGTAAGCTCCGCCGACACAGCGGTGCGTCCCTCGGTAAGCGCTCGGTCCAGAACGCGCAGCTCGATGAGCTTCTGCTTGCCGAAGGCGAGCCAGTCGGCGATCTCGGGGTTCATGCGTGTTTCGAGGTCGAGGTCCACCGGCACGTGGAGGAGCGAGCACGACGGAGCGAGCCAGAGGTTCTCTCCGCGGTCGGCGTAGATCGGCTCGAGCCAGTCCAGGATTTGCTCCAAGTCCGCTTTCCAGATGTTTCGCCCATCGATCGCTCCGAGAGAGAGAACGCGGTCCTTCGGATACTCGCGGACAATACGGTCGACATCTTCCGCGCCGCGTACGGCGTCCAGGTGGAGCCCTGCTACCGGAAGCTCGAGGACGAGGGGAAGGTTCTCACGAACTGGCCCGAAATACGTCGTCAGAAGAAGGTTGATCCCGCATGAGCCGAGCTTTCCGTACGCCGTGCGGAACGCTTCCTGCCAACGCGTTTCGAGATCGAGCGCAAGGATTGGCTCGTCGATCTGAACCCATTCGACGCCATGGGCCTGGAGTTGGGAGAGGAGCTTCTCGTACTGATCGAGCAGCTGCTCCAGGAACGCGAGCTTATCCAGGCCGCTTTCTTTCGCCTTCCCCAAAAACAGATAGCTTACCGGGCCCAGGACGACCGGTTTGGCCCGTACGCCCCCTGTGCGCGCCTCCTCCATCTCTGAGAGCAGGCGAGAGGCATCGAGGGAGAAGGTCGTGCTCTCTTCGAACTCCGGAACCAGATAGTGGTAGTTGGTGTCGAACCATTTGGTCATCTCGGCTGGTTGAACCGGAGTCCCCGATCGAGAGCGCCCCCGAGCAAGCCGGAAGTAACGATCCAGCCGGGGCAGCTCGTCGTCAGGCTTAAACCGGGCCGGCACATGACCCAGCATCATGCTCGTGTCGAGCACGTGGTCGTAGAGCGAGAAATCTCCCACGGGTACCAAGTCGAGCCCCGCTTCATGCTGAAGTCTCCAGTTGGACGCGCGGACCTCCGCGGCGCTTTGCACAAGCTCCTCCGCCGAGCGCTCGTCCTTCCAGTACTTCTCAAGCGCAAACTTCAATGCGCGCTTGTGTCCGATGCGTGGAAATCCAAGATTGTGTGTCATGTTCCGTCCCTCCGTTTCTCTGTTTCGAATATACGGAGCTTGGATATATGATGTAAAACGACATTTATTGATAGGTACATGAATATCGGTCATAATATTGCCCATGATAGAGCGAGCACATCTCTCAATTGTCTCGGCCCTTGCTCGTCACGGCACGCTCACGAAGGCGGCGGAGGAGCTCTGCCTTACCCAGTCCGCTCTTTCACATATGGTCCGTCGACTCGAGTCACAGCTCGACGTGTCCCTCTGGAAGCGACAGGGACGTCGCCTGGAGCTCACGGAAGCGGGCCGGCATCTTCTCAGGATCAGCGAGCGGGTGCTCCCGATTCTCGAGCAGGCCGAAAGGACGTTGACGCAGTTCGGGCAAGGCAAGCGCGGTTCCTTGCGGATCGGAATGGAGTGCCATCCGTGTTACGAGTGGCTGCTGGATAGGGTGGCGACCTATCTCCGGAAATGGCCGGACGTTGATCTGGATGTGACCCAGCGATTTCAGTTCAACGGGGTGGAAGCGCTCATAAACAATCAGATCGATGTGACGATCACCCCCGATCCGGTCTATCGACCCGGGCTTCACTATCATAACGTGCTGAGCTATGAGCTTCTTCTGGTAGTGGCGGCGGATCATCCGCTGGCAGCCAAGCAGGTAGCGGAACCGTCCGACTTCGGAGCGGAGCACCTGCTGAGCTATCCGGTCGCCCGGGACCGTTTGGATGTGTTCACGCGTTTTCTGATACCTGCCTCGGTAGAGCCGGCGAGTCATCGCGAAGTAGAGGCAACGGAGATCATGCTCCAGCTCGTGGCGGCGGGACGAGGTGTCACAACGTTGCCGGCCTACATGCTTCACAAATATGGACCTTCGCTTGGCCTCAGTGGGCTCAGGCTTGGGAACGAAGGGCTGTTCAATACCCTCTACTTAGGCTGCCGGGAAGAGGATCTGGAGGTGGACTACATCGCGGCGTTTACCCGGCTCACCTAAGGCCGCCGCGTGAAGAAGTCACGGTTGAGCGCCCAGTGCTCGGCCGCGCGCCCCGTCCACCAGGCGCGGCTTATCCGGCTCCGCTCACGCTCCGCCGGACCGCGCCCCGGAATTCCGCTTGCCCCTACCATGGGCGAAGTGCTACCCGCCTGCTCGCGAGCGTGAAAAGGGAAACCGCCTACTACCGGTTGACCTGCCGCGCTTCCCGTAGCAACGAATCGAACCGCCGCGACACCTCCGAGGCCTCCGCAATTGCAGAGACAGCGGCCGGGGAGGCCGAGCGCGGCGGCGCCGAGCTTGGGACGCCCGAGCCCGCAGCGCCCGGGGCGGCCGCCCCCGAGGACGTAGAGCCCGCGGCGGGCGAGTCCGGGCCGATCCGCCGTTCCCGGGAGTACCGGGCCACGATGTCGATAAGGCGTTCTTGCAGTTTATCCCGTTGCTGAAGAAAGCTTGCATTCGTGCTCAGAGGGATCCTCGGACGGGTGGAGCGCGGCGGTTCAGAAATGAGCTTGTAGTGCTCCATCCAGCGGGAAAACGCGGGATCGGCCTCGGTGCCGCCGGACTCTTCGTACGACCAACCGGGAACGAGAGGAAGGAACTCGCCGTTCTCGATCACAACCGGCTTGAATAGCGAGACGCAAGGGATCGACGTGCCGGTGAACCAAACCGTCGGGGAAGCTGCGCAGCCGGGGTACTCGACTGCCATGGAGGCTGTAGTCGAGTTATTCACAAGTCCTCCCGGATGCATGCACACACTCCGCATGTGCCGCCGGTGGCGACGCCTCGGATCGTACCGGTCGTGAAATCGAAGAAGTCGAAACGTGGCCACCAGGTCCATCGTCCCTTTCCGCTCGTCTATGAACCTTCGCGATGCGCACATACGGTTTCGGTCGCCGTCTGACTGCTCTGGAGCGCAAGTCGGAGAATATCCATTCCCAGGATCCCGCTCTTGTCCACCGGCAACCGCGCAAACACCGCTTCGTTCCCGATAGCCACACCGTAGGCATTGACGCCCATCTCGCCGCCCCACATCCACGACGGACGGGAGACGCAGTACGGGTATCCCTCGTCACGGATTCCCACCGTATACCCGCCGGTAATCGTTGTGTGCCTTGAACGCTCCCGCTCAGGCACCACGAAGAACGCCTGAGGCTCGTCGGGATTTCGATCGGAGTTCTTGGCGAAAAACGCGTTTCGCCCTGACGAGCTCGACCCGGGAATGTAGACTGTATCACACATCGGCTTCGAAGCTCCGCCTTTATCTGACCTGCCGCCCCAGGCGAGCGCATCTATGCGCTACCGCCCCCGTGGCCGTCGCGAACCGTTGCTCACGTCCGGGCGAAGCTCGCGAGTGAGCCCGGTGGTCACATCGCCTCCGGATTAGCGCGGGGCAAACTCGCGAAGTCCCGGCAGAAACGGCGATACTTCTGTAGAGGACGACCGCGTGGAGACGGATGCGGCAAGAGCGGTTTCCGCTTTCCGACCTCAACTACGTACCCCGACGTCCCCCCCGTGAGGCCCGTGGTGTCCCGCCGGCAGTTGGACCGCCGCGTGCCCGCTCTCCGCGTGCCGAATCCCGAATCAACGGTTTCTGGTGTGGCTTGCGTGAACCGGCGTTGCCTTTGGGCTCCTTGTCGTCGGAGGCAACCTCATCCCCATCGGCGGCCTGACTCTCCTCAGCTGCCTGTCGAAGCTCCTCTGCTTCCGCCGCGCGGTCTGCTTCGTAATGACAATGCTTGTACTTCCGGCCGCTACCGCAATGGCACGGGTCGTTCCTTCCAAGTTTCACTGGTCGACCCCCTTTGACTTATATACTACACCCGCTATTCCGGCCTCACAAGCAGCAAATGTCGCTCCCACGCACCCGGCGGTAGATAGTACGCAGGTCCGCCGCCTCGAGGATTCTCGGCACCGGGTAGACAGGATGGGCCTCCTCCAACGCGTAGCGGGTCATGGCCGGGATATCGTCGTCTCGAATACACTCGAGCTGTTGAGGAAGCTCCATGGCCGAGCTGAGACCTCGGATCGCTTCAATGAAGGACCGGGCGGCCTCTTGTATCGATGATCCCGACCTCGACGATACCGCCCGCAACGGTTCAGGCTCGCTCGTCGGGTGATCCGCCGGAATCGCTGAATCCAAGTCGGCGGCACGCGCCAGCTCCGCAAGCTGCCGGTATACTGCACTTCCGTAGTACTCCAGCACGATCGGCAAAACGACCGCGTTCGCAAGGCCGTGGGGAACATCGTAGAAGCCGCCTAGAGTATGCGCGATCGCGTGTACGTATCCTACATAGGCTCGGGTAAAGGCTTGGCCCGCTCGGAACGCCGCAAGCTGCATGTTCGTACGAGCCTCCAAATCGTATCCATTTCGCCACGACGGCAGCAAGTTGGCAAAAATCAACCGGACCGCTTCCTTCGCCTGAACTCTTGTGGCACGCGTGTTGCTTTTGCCGATGAACGCCTCCACCGCATGACAGAGAGCGTCCATGCCGGTCTGGGCTGTAATGGAAGGTGGAAGCCCAAACAGAAGGCTGGGATCATGGACCGCACAATCAGGGATAAGACAAACGTCGTTGATGGCGAACTTCCGCCGAGCGCTCGAATCGGTGAGGACCGCCGCTACCGTTGTTTCACTACCGCTTCCGGCGGTCGTAGGCACGGCGTACAACGGAACGGTGCGCCTGCGAACCTTCAGAAACCCGGCCATCGCCGTCAGCTGACGATCCGGCCGGGAGACCCGTGCCGCGGCTCCCTTGGCACAGTCCATCGGGGACCCTCCGCCGACGGCGACCAGCGCGCCGCACCGCTCGGAGGCGTACATCCCGGCCACCTCTTCTACCTGTTCCAGTGAGGGATTCGGCTTCGTTTCCTCGTATCGCCGCACATCGATGCCGGCAGCCTGTAGCCCTTCGGCTGCCCGCGCTACCGCTCCGAGCTCGGCCAACCGGCGATCCGAAACAATGAGCGCTCGGGCGATACCACGCTCCGCTGCGTACCGCGGGAGCTGCCGGCCCAGCGCCCCTTCGCCGGAGAGAATCTCCGGCGTACGCCACGGCAGCCCGTAGGAGATCAGCTTCAAGCCGCGCTGCACAATCCGATATCGCGCGCGCTTCCACACTGCACACGGCTTGCTGCTGACCCTATGCCAAAGCGTTCCGTGAGTCATTCCAGCATCCTACACCCGATCTCGTGCCGTCACAAGCACAGCGCCCCGGCAGCCCAAAGTGTGAAGCACACGCTCGCTGCCAGAAGATAGAGAAGCCGGCTGAGAAGTCTCCGCGTCAAACCTTGTCTCTACATCTCCCTGCTTGATGAGAAGCACTGGCCCGCGCTGAACCGAACGCGGCTCGACAATAGGACGAGAAATATACTTTCTTGCCTGAAGCAACCATGTCCGTTATACTTCTAAAACGATGATCCAACCACGGTGGCCAAGCT
>PWGF01000283.1 GCA_003554375.1 Spirochaetaceae bacterium | reverse complement strand
CTAGCTCACGCGCTCGGGCTGAAGAAGTCGTCGGTGACTAACATTGTCGGGGAGTTGATCAAAGCGGGCGTCGTGCAGGAGATGGAAGGGACCACGGCGAGGCACGGGAGCGGGCGCCGGCCGGTTCCGCTTATGCTCCGCAGTGATGTAGCCCATATTCTGGGCGTAGAACTGCAGGCCGGGCGCTATGACGCGGTGGTGATGGACATGAAAGGCTCGGTGGTTTGGCGCCATCGCGGCGACTTCGTCGGCGGCGAGCGCGACTTCCGGCGGGTGTGCATTGACGTGCTTGCCTTTGCTCAGAAGCAGGCGGAGCGCGCGGGCTTCCCAATATCGGCAATATCGGTCGGAATGCCGGGCTACATCGATAGCCGCCGCGGTCGCGTCATCTATTCGGAGCCCCATGACCTTTGTGACTTCGATTTCGCCGAGCAAGTCGCTACGCTATTCGATGTTCCGATCGCTGTGGAGAATGATGCCAACTGTGGCGCATGGGGGGAGCTCGAGCTCGCTAAGGGAGGAGCTGTTTCGGACTTTCTCTTCCTGCTTGGGGAGTTCCAGCGACCGGTGGCGTCGGGACGCGGCGTGCCGGGGTTTTCCGTCGGTTTTGGACTGGTCCTCCGGGGGATGGTTTACACCGGCAGCTCGCATTCGGCCGGTGATTTCAAGAGCCTGTTCTGGAAAGCGGGAAACCAGTCGCAGGTCGGAATCCCTGATGAGCGCATGCATGCAATCCATAACGATCCAGCCGGGTTCCGCGACTATCTCGTGGAGCTGCTGCAGAACCTCTCTCCGCTCGTTTCCGTGTTGGATCCCAGTTTCATCGTGCTCGGCGGGGACCTGGCTGAGCTACAGTCCGAGATCGCGGAGTTGATCGAGCAGGACCTGAAGGGCTCGTACCTGGCGTCACGAGCCACGGGAGCGTTCTTCTCTCCTGCTCGCCACGGGACCCGTGCGGTTGCCGCCGGTGCTGCCGGGCGGCTCGTGGAAGAAGTGTTCACGGGTATCTGGCGCTACGGGAATGCGTCTGAGCCGCAGCTTTCGTGGGAAGCCTTGGTCGACTTCGGAGATCAGGTCTGGGCGGGCGGTGCCACCGTTGTCGGGCCTGCTCGAGCCGGAGGCTGAAGAGCGTGTGTCGTGTCGAGACCGGCGTTGCCGGGAGAAGAGTTATGGAAAGGGAGGTGTACCTATGGGACACCGCAAACTGTTCGCAGTGGCCGCGGTAGTTGCTTTGGCTGCAATGCCTTTGTCGGCAGCGGGTGAGCAGGAGGAAGTCGAGCCGGATGAGGTCACTCTGGAAGTCCTCAACTATGGGGATCTGGCCACACCGGAGGGCGAAGCATGGGAAGTGATCAGGGACGATTTCCTCCAGGACCACCCGGATATCGTCATCGAAGACGACTCGTTCTACGACGAGGTCTACCATTCTCGTGCTACGGCGATGTTGTCGGCGGGGGATGTTCCGCACATCATGTACGTTTGGCCCACCCCGCGCTCCGACTATGCTTTCGACCATGATGTACTCGTCGATCTCCGGGAGTATATCGACCTGGATCAGTGGATTGACGCCGCGGTCCAGCCCCAAGGACCGGATGGCGAGGTTTACGTGATCCCTCTAACCGTGGGCATCAATAGCGTTGTCTATGCCAATCCGCGGATACTCGAGGAGGTGGGGGCGGATATGCCCGAGACCTACGAAGATCTTGCGGCTCTGGTGGGCCCGGTCGAGGAAGCCGGCTACGAGCTCGTGGCGATGGCGAACGCTGAGCCGTGGGTGATGAACTCGACGCTCTTGGGTACGCTGGTCGGCAGATACGGCGGCCCGGGTTGGGTCGACGGAGCTGTTGCCGGAGAGAACTCGTTTACCGACGAACCGTTTGTTCGCGCGTTGGAGTGGATCGAGCGAATGTACGACGACGGCGTGCTATCAGAGCAGTCGATTGAGACCGACTACGGGACGGCTCTTGCAATGTTCACTCAAGGCGAGGCGGCCTTCCTCATCGACGGTCACTGGCGCTCCGGCGGATTCGAGGATCCGGATTTCGCCGAACAGGTGGAGTGGCTGACGTTCCCCGCGTTACCCGGAGAAGAGTATCCGAACTCGTCCGCGGGCGGCGGTGCGCCGGGCTACACGATCACCACCGCGGCATTGGGGAACCCCGCAGTCCAGGAAGCCGCACTGACGTTCCTGGAATACATCTCCGGGCGACCCGGCTCCGAAGTTCGCCTTGATATGGTGGGATTTCTGCCTTCCTATGAGATGGACCTGGGCGGCGTCGATCTCATTACCGAGCGCAAAGCAGAGTTCACTTACGAGACTGTGGAGACGGTTCTGGACACCCCGGATGCCTTCATTCCGCCGGATCCGAATGGTGTGTTGAACACCGGGATGCAGGAGCTCGCACTGGGAATCACCACTCCCGAGGAGCTTGCTGAACGGGTAGAGGAAGCGATGGCGGCCGAACGATAGCCGTCGCTCGGTGATAGAGTAAGTAGTAGGCGCCCGGATCGATGGGCGCCGGATACCGGAGGGCGCCGGCCAACCGCCGGCGCCCGT
>PWGF01000261.1 GCA_003554375.1 Spirochaetaceae bacterium | reverse complement strand
GTCAATGAATTGCTGTCTCAGGACCTGCAAATTTATGAAGTCCGCCTGCCGGGTAAATCCGAACTGACCGAAAAGCGGCTTCGGGAAACTGATTTTCGAAAGCGACTGGGAATCAATGTCCTGGCAGTTAAAAGAGGCGATGAGATTGAGTTTACCATACTGCACGACTACCAGCTGAAAAAACATGACACCCTGCTCATACAAGGTCCGCGCGAGCGCCTGACAGTTCTTGAAAAAGAGGGAACAATCGACCAGGTCCGGTATGCCTCCAGAGAACGGCTCATATCTCATTACCATCTGCACTCCGTGCTTTTCCTCATGGAAGTAACCGATGAAGTGGAGTTGTTCGAAAGGGCCATTTCCGAGAGCCAGATCGGCAGTGCATTTGGCCTGACCGTTTTGGCCAAGCTGGGCAAAGACAACAAGGTAACTCCCTACTCACCCGGCTCAACCCTCAGTAAAAACGACAAACTGCTGATCAAAGGAAATATTGAGGATCTGCAACTTCTCAGCGGATTAAAAGACCTGGAGATTCTTACTGAATCGGTTCCCAGTACCCAGAGCCTGGAAACCGAGGAGATCAAAATGGCTGAAGTGGTCGTCGCACCGAGGTCCCTGATGGCAGGAATGACCTTGCGCGACATTAACTTCAGGAGAAAATTCGGGCTAACCGTGCTGGCCATCTGGAGAGAAGGGAAACCCATCAGAACCGACCTTCACAACCTGCCACTGCGTTTTGGTGATGCCCTGTTGCTATATGGGAAGAACGAAAAGCTGGAGCTGATCGGATCCGAACCGGACTTTATCATGCTGACCGACACCAAAACCCAACCCCTGCGAACTGAAAAAGCCATGACAGCTGTTCTGGTAATGGCAGCCGTTCTGCTGCCGGTCATCTTCGGGATTGTTCCGCTGGCCATTGCGGCTCTTGTGGGCATTGCACTGATGGTTCTTACCGGCTGCCTCAGGATGGAAGAAGCCTACAGGGCCATTGAGTGGCGATCGGTATTCCTCATCGCAGGGATGCTTCCGCTGGGTGTAGCCATGGAACAAACCGGAGCCGCCCTCCTCCTTGCAGAGGGCGTGGTGGAATCCCTGGGTCGTTTCGGCCCGTGGGGCATCATCAGCGGATTATACCTGATCACGGCCGTTTCAGCACTGGCAATCCCCCCGCCGGCACTGGTGGTGATCATGTCGCCGGTCGCCCTGCAAGCTGCCGCCACCTTCGACATATCACCGCACAGCCTGATGATGGCCATCGCCATGGCAGCAGCCGCATGTTTTATGAGCCCTGTTTCCCATCCGGCCAACCTGCTGGTGATGGGGCCGGGCGGATACCGTTTCCGGGACTACCTGAAAGTGGGAATTCCCATGACCCTGGTCGTGATGGCCATTGTATTGCTGCTGTTGCCGGTAATCTGGCCGCTGTAAGTTAAACAGGGCTCATAAAGGCCGCGGCATACCTACGGGGAAAACAGCCAGGGAGGCAACAAACAGAAGAAAGCAAACCAAAGGCACCAAAAAAATAACTGACCGTCATGACTCAGCCAAATCTTCAGCAATGGGCAAAAACCAGCCTCGGGTTTTTCCCCACTCCACTTCACGAACTAAAAAACTTTTCTGCCCTTTACCCCGAATACCGGGTATTCATCAAAAGAGATGACCTTACCGGTCTGGCCACAGGAGGCAACAAAACCCGGAAGCTGGAATACCTGATCGGCGATGCCATGGCCCGCGGAGCGGATACCATCATCACCGCAGGGGCACAGCAGTCTAACCATTGCAGGCAAACCGCCGCAGCCTGCGCAATGAAAGGCTTAAAGTGCCACCTGTTGCTGGGAGGAGAACAACCGGAAACCTACACGGGAAACCTGCTGCTTTCCCATCTGCCTGGAGCCAATATTCACTTCACAGGAGAAAACCGTAAAGGAGAAGACATACAGCCCCTGATGGAGAAACTCCGGCAGGCCGGAGACAACCCTTATGAAGTCCCTTACGGGGGATCAAACCTTACCGGTGCGATGGGGTTCGTGGAGGCAGCCGGGGAGCTGCAGCAACAGCTCAGGGAACAGGATCTGGATGTTGACTACATCTTTTTTGCCTCCAGTTCGGGGGCCATGCAGGCAGGGCTGATGCTCGGCATGGAGCTATACGGCGTGGAGGCTGTGCTGATGCCCGTCAACATCGACAAAGAGGAACTGGCCGGCAACAAGCTGGAGAACCACATGCAGGCACTCTATAAGGAAGGAAAAGAAAAACTCGCTCTGAAAGACCCGGAAAAACCCGTTACGATGCCCCTGATTCATGATTTTGACCGGGCAGGTTATGGCGTTGTTACCCAAAACGAAACAGAAGCAATCCGTCAGCTGGCGAGTCACGAGGGAATCATTCTTGATCCGGTATACACTGCCAGGGCATTTTACGGCATAGAGGTATGGGATGATGTCCTGAATTACGTTACCCGCCGTCCGCATACCATTATTCCTTTCTCTCTGGGCCTGAGAGAACATGCTGGCGTGTCGGTGAGAGCACATTATGACATACCTCTATGCCGTAAAATGCCCT
>PWGF01000309.1 GCA_003554375.1 Spirochaetaceae bacterium | reverse complement strand
GTGTGCTCTTCCGATCTGAATTCGGGGGTACTATTAGGGCTGACAATCTTGTGGTTAATATCTCTCCAACACTTATTGTTGATGGAGAACAGATATTTATTGGTTCTGGTAGTGCTTTAGAATTTTCTAGAGAAGTATCAGAACTTATGTTAGATTCAATACAACAAGCAGTTGATGATCGAAGGCTTGATTTAAGTAACGTTCCAAGAAATGAGGGTTAATAATGGCTCAAGTTCCAAAAAATACTCCCCTTTTTGATATTGATAAAATAGGTAAACCTAGTGTAGGTCAATCAGAGGAAACTAAGGACATCGGATCATATTGGGAAATGGGGATTGAGGTTCCTATTAAGAATAGAAAATTTGAGAGAGGTACTGTTTTAGAATATAAAGTAGCCCCCGATCCTTTTAATAGAAACAATGTTGATGTATATGATACCCAATTTGGTATTAGCGCTGTAAACAAAGGTTCTCATAATATACCAAGCAATTTTGTTCAATATGGGGATATAGCTTTATTGGGTCCTTCCAATGAACCTCGTTTTCCAAATCATTCTGAGCATATAAAGATTGCCTCATCAGGTGAGGTTTTAGAATCGGTCAGTCATTGGAGAAGAGGGGTTTTATATACTTTAAATAGGGATAATAAATTCTCTTATTCAATGGGAGATGTTATTACTATTTATGGTACGGGTTGTGGAGATAACTGGACCCCAGTAGATAATATTTCAACTTTAGGTATACAAAAAGGGGTTTCTTCTCTTAATAGGCACGGTAAATATTTTCCGTTAATAGATCAAGTTTCTTCTTTTGAATCTAATATGTCTAGTTCTCATCTAGCATTTTCTATTCAACTTCCTACCAATAACAATTTCACAAGCCACGTTAATCAAGGTTTATATAGTAGGGCTTGGGGTCAATTGGGTTTAATTCCTTGGAGATCCCCAGATAAATTCAATAAAGATACCCATGATTGGTTTTATGAGACCGGGGATTATTCAGGGATCTTTAGGTTTCTATTATCTAAAAACACAGATGATGAAGCTAGGGCGGTTTATACTACTGACACTAATATCACCGAAGAACCCTATGAAATAAGGATAGAAGAGGGGTATAACACTTTTTTAGTTAGAAGTATAGATCATGGGTATGCCTCTATCGGGGATGTTGTCAGTCAAGGGACCCTATCTAGTAAACTTTATATTAAAAGCCCAAAATATCGAGCTCACAGTATTTACTCCCCTGATGTAGAAGATATCACCATAGGGGACGGAATTAATTTAGTAACTATAGACCCTGCCAATACAGATGCTGATTATTGGGACGAGAACCCTACAGAATTAGCTGAAATTATAGTAAATGCTATTAATTCATCAAATCCTTTTAAAGTCTCAGCTGAGATAATTGAAGCTGATGAATATATGATTTCCATTAAACTATCTAATAAGAACGTAACTCTTGATCCGGATATTAATTTTAATAATCAGGTAGATGCCCCTTTAATCTTAGGATTTAATCATCCCGGAGGCTATGATTCTCATTTTGCTCAATGTCTATTCTCTTTAGCTAATGTTAACAGCCCATTAATTTCTGGTTACCGTCAAAATGTTGGTTTATTCTCTCAAACTATTAGGCCTTTGAGTGATAAATATCCTGCTATAATTGGTGATACCCATTATAGGACTGGTATCAATTGGAAAGGATCTATTGAGCCGGGCGAGGTCAATGATAATGATTTAGATGGTACTGAAATGTTTGCTGCTTTTAAATGGAATCCTCTTGTCGGGGAAGCAGATATTAATCATTATCAAAACAGTATGATGTCGACCCCACCTCTCTTAAATAAAGATAAACGCTATCAAACTGATTGGAGAACCGATTTAGTAACATCTTATGTAGATCAGGTCAATTTAGATAGCCTTGGGGACAATAGGACCCATAAATTTGATATAGTACTTAAAACAAAGGCATCGGCTGGCTATATCGACAATAGCAACGGCCAGGGGATTGAATTGATGGCTTTCATTAATCAAGTATGGGTTGAACATCAAGGCGATATCCCTGGAGCTAATAACGGATATGTTAAAATTCAACATTATCCCTCTCAGGATACTCTAGCTATTAATAGGAGAGATTTAAGAGAACCCGAGACTATGACTTTAGCTAATGGCCAACAATTCCAAGTTCAATCCATATCAACAGGTGAGAAAAAGCGTTATGAAATTGATGCTGATTTCTTGAATGTACCTTTAAACATTTACGATCAATTCAGGGCCCTATTGAGATGGCAAGATAAAGGTTATAAATTAACACTACACCCTTATTTACCAGGAGTCCCGCATTGTTTAGTTGGGAGAATGGAGATATCAAACGAGCAGAAAAATCATTGGGATCTGCAAAGATATACTTTCCATTTTAAGTTCTTCGAACAAGACTAAAAGACTAAGATAATTGAGACTTTTAAAATAAGATAAAAAGATGAAAGCTCGAGACATACAATCACTTACTCCAAAGATTTTTATTAAAGACGATGGCACTGATTATGATAGTGGCGAAGAATTCAATGGCCTTTGGCCTGGCTTTGCAAATATAGGACATTGGAGGCTTAATGAAAGAAAAGGAGTAATTGGTTTTAATAATAAAGACCGGAGGACAAGGAATCTATATCTTTCAAACACTCGATGGTTAGTAGATTCCCAAGGAAGTTATATCCGTTATAAACTACCCGGAGATTTACCCTTAGAGAATCCAGGGGTAAATCAATATATAATGGTAGGCTCTGGGGGCAATTTTAATGAACAAAGAAGTTTTAGTAGGTTTTTGAAATCCCATGGGATGGGCCCCCATACCTTCAATTATCAATTCGATGCTTGGGTAGGTATTGAAAGATTACCGGATATTGGAAAGGAAGAGGTATTGTTATATATACATGACACTAAAGCAGAGACAGGTTTTGATAGAGTTTTAAAGTTTACTATAGAGAATGTAGGCGGTGATATAAGATTAGCTATGAGTATGGTTAATCAAAATAGGACAAATTGGACTAAGCTTTATAGTGAGAAAGCAGCTGATCCAATAAAAGATAATCTCCCTGGATTTCATCATATTGGCTTTGTTTATAGAGCAGGTTTACCCAGTTATCATCAATTTATAACGACTGATCAACAATTATATCTCTCTAAAGATAGTCCATATCCGAGTGAATTTATGACCCCAAACCCCCAGTTAGCTGAATTAATTTCTTCAGCTGATAGGGAATTTTATTTTTATATTGATGGTCAGTTTCAAGAAGCTGACAACTCTAATAATTTATCAGATTGGTATGTAGGGACTATTGCCATTGATGTTAACCCTTTTATTGGATGTCAGATATCTACTGACTCCCCAGTATTTTCTGATATTAAAAACTCAGAAAACCAACAAGTAGCTTTTAATAACCATTTTACTGGTAAAATTTATTCTATCCAATGGAATAATAGTATAGAGAACCCTACTATAGATAGGATGTCTAACCTCTACAACCTTAAATTTAATGTTCCGAGGGGACCTCAATGGGTTGATTTTTCTGATTTTGAAGAAACAAGAGGGAAGAATCTACTTAAAGATGTTGGTAGAATATCCCAGGCTATTGAAAATAAACAAGGAAATTTCTATGTTACTCTTAATAGAGTAAGAATGAAAAATGATTAATTATGAGCATACCTAAAGATAACCCCTCTCAAGCTAGATTCTGGGATAGATTTGTTACCGAAGAATTTAAGACAGTAGATAACTTTAAGGCTAAGTTTGGTCCTACTGAGGGAGGAGGTAGTAACTCTTGGCCTAATAGGAGAGTGAAAATATCTGCTCAAATAACAGATAGAGAGGATAAGGTTTTTATAAAAGATATTGCGGTTTTTTATATATCCAAAGTTCTTACCAGTAGTGATGATAATAATGCAACCCTCCAATTACATGCTCTCCATAAACCGCTTCAAAAAGCTAATGCTGAAAAGATAAAAAATTCTGGTCAATGGTGGGAAAATGTACCAATATCTTTCTTAATTAATAAATTATTAGAGTTTGTGTATAAAGGGCCTGATGGGATGCTTCCCGAAGAGTATATGGTAAGTCGCCAAGACTTAAGTTCTGAGTTAGCCCAAGAAGACCTCCGTTATTGGAATTTGGGAGTACCCCCGAACTGGGATGGTCAAACATTTACTCCCTCTATTAATGCTAACCCCATTACTTCAATGATTGATATTCCCGAATCTGATAATATTATGGTCGGGTTAGGAGGTTTTAATGGGTATAAGGCAGAACTTTGGATTTATAATACCACGGAGGATACTTGGTCTTTTATAGCTTCTAACGAAGATTTTGAAGGTCCAATTCAAAGTTTAACCTATAATCCTCATGATAGTTTGGTTTACGGGGTTTGTTGGCAAGATAAGGCCTCAGATGTTAGTTCTATTGAAGCTAGTAACCTAGAGTGGATTGCCCCCGAAGCTAAGTTATTTTGGAGAAATCCTCTATTGATAGAAGCTGAGTACTTAGACGATAACTCTAAATCTACTACTATCCCTAACTTATTCCCTGGTCAATGGGAGATTAGGGAGATGTTTCCTTTAGATTCTGATAGTTCTTTACCTTACAATACTAAAACCCCGGGGGAAAGCCAAAGTTTTGATAAAAGTGACTTTAAAGCCTCAGTCGGTAATTTCGAGGGTATAGAGCATATAAGAGCTTCATTACCTTTACCTTATTTCGGAGATGTAGACAGATTCCCTTTAGTTAAAAATAAAAACTTTGATTATGAAAAAGAGACATATGGCGGGGAATTATTCCCTAGAGGAGATTATAAGTTAACTGAGCAAGCTGTTACAACTTGGCTAGAACCTGCTGAAGATAATGTTAGCTATTTTAATGATGATATAATTTTAACTTCAACTGGTTGGTCAAATCCTGATGTAACTAATAATATTTTTTCTATAAGTATGGGGGCTTCTCTTGTTATTAAATCTAAAGATGTTGATCCCACTTTTAATTATAGAATCTATGTAGAAGGCTTTGGGTGTTCTAGCACAGATGAAGTAGAGTTTTATATAGTGGGTCACTATGTTGACACTCAAGGTACTATTATTGATAATACTCAATTAACACCTAGTATATCTATCAATGAAGCTGATGGGTTTCATTTTGTTCAATGTCCGGTAATTGACGGTCACCAGGGTACTTTTAATTTAGCCATAATGATATTTAACGGAACAGGAGATTACCCTACTGTGACCATGGGAGACATCTCTTTTACTACTTGTACCCATTGGAAATTAGATGAATACGTAGATCTTCAAGCTGGAGAGAATATTCCTATCACCCATTACTCTAAGATAGTAGCGGGAGTTTATAATAATAAGGCTACTAATGCTGGGGATACCGGGCCTAAATATAATTTCTTTAATGATAGAATAGGTAGCCCTTTCCAAGTAAGGGACTTAAAGTTAGAAAGTGTTTTTTTCTTAAGTGGTCAAAGTTCTGACGTGGGTTGGGTAACTGATGATAACGGCCATATTTATCGTACTACTGATGGCGGTGAATCTTGGAACGATAGCGGCAATACCGTTCAGTCTCGTAAAATATTCTCTTCTCATTTCTTTAATGCTAATGTAGGTTTTATTGTAGGAGAGAGTAAAGATGGAGATAGTTCACTCCATAAATCTGAGAATGCTTCTTCTGCTAACCCTAGTTGGATACAAAAAAGTATTGATGGGTTAAGCAGGGATGTTTATAAAATAAGATTTTTAGACTCAAATAACGGTTGGTTAGTCGGAGCTAAAGGGAATGTATTTCAAACTCAAGACGGAGGAACAAGTTGGTTTCCTAGACTATCAGATTCCAAGGAGTCTATGAGGGATTTACATATCTTTAACTCTACTTCAGTTATTGTTTGTAGGGATGCAAGAAATCATGCTTTAGTGACATATAAAACAACAGACTCTGGTGGGAGTTGGGATAAAGTAGAAGTCCCAGTATTCTATCCCGTATCGGGTGAGAGTTTAATAGGCATTAGTTTTATAGACGATGATACTGGTTATCTGGGGGGTAATCTTTTAACTTATACTACTTATAATCAAAGAATCGGTACCAGATTTGAGATATGGAAAACTACCAACGGTGGAGATAGCTGGGTAAAGTTTTCTGAGGTTGCTACTATTAGTAATAATTATCGGATGACAGATTTTAGATTTTTAAACTCTACCTTAGGTTTATTTTGTACTTCTCACGGCCATATTTACCTTTATAATCCATCCAATGATGAGTTTGATTTGGTCTATAATGATACTCAAGATAGGGCTTTTAGAGAGATCTTCATAAAAGATAGTAATAATATCATTATAGTTGGACACGGTTCTTTGATGGCTGTTAGTGAAGATGGAGGAAATAATTGGGAAGTTACAGGAGAAGGTTGGAGAGCCGAAGAAGTATCTCTTGATTTTAATTTAATTGCTCAAAATCGTAAAAAACTATCTAAAGATAAACTAGGGGCTTTCAATCCCTTGTATGGCCCAAGTGGCGGTGAGAAAGGGATTAGTTCTGATAACTCTATCCGTAATTTAATAGCCCACTCCTTTGATTTTGACCTTCCAGTTAACGACGTGGTTATAAAAGATTTAGCCCCCTCTTTCAATTACGTAGAGAAGAAGTCTCAAGCATGGGTAGGTAACTCTTCCTTATTTGCTAATGATGAAGATTTTAGAACAGGGGAAGCGGGTAATGGGTATCTGTCAGTTATTGCTCGGGCAATAGGAAATAGAGCTGGGGATCCGGATAATTCACTAAGACCTTTAAAGGGTATTGTGAGGTATACTAACGGTCAAGAGGGTTTCTTTGAATTAGCCAAAACGGCTAATCAAGGTAAGGGTGTTATTTTATTTTGTCAAGATAAAAGCGATAACCCAGGGGTAAACAGTAGATATAGGTGGGGCCCCGGTGGAGATAATAATCGGTTTAAAACAAAATTAGTAGCATTTGATTGTGAAACTAAAGCCACCCATGATATTATGGATTTGGAGACTAATTACTCTCCTAACCCTAATACCCTTTATGACGAATCTACTCAAACACTAACTCCTATTGCTGGAGCAGTCAATGGGGCTAAAGTTTATATTTCCTTAGTAGCTAATCCCACCTATACTAAAAAATTCAACGGAGGTAACGAACATGAGATAACTGGTCCTAATTTTATTTATGAAGTAGATTTAAAAGAGGGTTCCTTTAGTGTTAATAATATTGATACTAAAACAATTTATGATTCTAGAAAAGATCAATCTCTTTATAACACTAGAAATAACGAAGAAGGAGAGCTTATTTTTTCTGGTAGTGTCAATAATACTTATGCCTCTTTAAATCAGACAGATGAGCCTGGTCCTCAAAACAGATCAAGAAAGATAACTCATCTTTTCTATAGTCAATACTACGGAAAGCTTTTCGGTTCTGGTTTCCGTAAAGACAGTTTATTGTCAACTTCAAACGAACAAGGATTGACTGTTCCTTGTCACGAGGTATTTTATCTTAACCCAGATTCTGAGAACCAATTAATAATCGTTGATCATGATGTTCAGGATGGGATAAATGCTGACTCAATTAAGTTTACGGGTTTTAGTGAACATCAAGATCGTTTATGGTATTTTAGGTTATCTTGCCCGACCATTAACCCCCATCGTTATTATAATCTCGGAAAAGGAGTTAAGGTTAATTATTATACAGAAGAGAACGGTATACGTGAGGGAGGATTGTTTTGGGATGAGAAATCAATTGCTAATAGTCGTACTCTAAAAGAAGATCAGAGGTTTATATCTCATAACCAATCTATTACTTCTTTAGTATCTCCGAATCAAGAGATAGAGAGGAACACTATATTCTCATCTTTTGATTATTATTTCCGAAGAGGTGATTTATCTCAACAAACATTAGATGAAATTGTTGGTAGGCCTAGATTATTCTTTAAACTTGATTCTTATGGCTTAGATAGAAGAATTGAATTAGCTGATTTTTCTGATCTAAAAGTTTGGGATGCTATACAAAAATTAGCTAATGCTCATAATTTAGTATTTGGTTTTAATAGAGATAAATTTTTTGTAACCCCGAGGGATAAGACTTTAAAAACAATTTCTTTAAATAGTTTAAAAGGGGATATTAAATCTATTAATAAAGAAGTCAGCGATGATATTCATAATATTGTTAGTGCTTCAGCTTATAGTCCTCAGTTAAAAGAGGTTGAATGGGAAGTATCTCATGTAGGTTCAGATGATAGGAACAGAGCTCATGATTTGGAAGATGATCGTTTATTTAACGGAGAACTCTCTGTTAATATCAACACCGATGAGGTTAGTAAAATAACGATGATTTGTACTAAAAGGGGTAGATTATTAACAGCTGGCTTTGATGAAGAATCATCTGAGATAGGGGATGCTAACGATGATATTTGGGATAGCGCTTTTCGTAATCCTCCATTATTTAAATGGCTTACTCATTTACCCTCTGTCGAGGTTGTATTGATGCAAACACTTTCATCTGACGAAAGACAATTATTATTAAATACTACATACCAGGGTTCTCCTCGGGCTATTCAACGTGGGGATATTTTAATATTTACTGACCAAGAAACTTTAGAGCCAGTAGGTAAATTAATAGAAGAAATTGATTTTGTTCAAAATCGTATTATTTTAGAAGAGCCATTAGGGTTTAGTGTTGAGAAATTTTCTAACCTCAGTATAATAAGGGCTAATACGGGTTCAGATACAAGTGGACCCCCAAATTTCAATTCTACAGTCACTGAGTGGGGTAAAAAATATAGTGACGAAGGATTAGCAGTAATTAAAGATATCAGGCGAGGAAGGATAGCTGGGGGTAAACCATCGAATAAAGTAATACAAATTAAATCTTTTACTTATTTACCTAGTTCCAGGTTAGTTTCTTTTATTTTTGAGAAAAATCATGAGTTAAGTAAAGGTGATAGTTTTACTATAACAAAGACGGGGGATCCAGATTTTGATTGGGCGGGAGAATATACGGTATCTGAGGCTAGTGATAGGTCGGTCAGGTCTTTAGTTAACATAGAAGATACACATGGATCATTCTCTAATTTTAATAAGAAGGTTGAAGTCTATTTAAGGACAGATACTTTTGAAACTCCAATGTCTGGGACAATAATAAGACTTAATAACCTAAACTCTTTTAGGGGAGTAAGGATAAAACCTTATGGCCAAGATTATAAACACTTTAATTTCTTAATAACTACTTTACAGAGCGAATCATTAAGTAGAACGAGTTTACCTAATACTAACAAAGAGGTGGACGAGATAGTTAATGTCCCCATTGCTTATATTCACGGTATTGATTTTAACTCTATGGAAATTGACTTGGGGCCAGGGGATTATTCTGATGTATTTCAAAAAGGGGATGTTATTAATGGACACTATATTATGAGCCCTACAGCAGATAAACATGATATCCCACCTTATATGGGGCTTTCACAGACTCTTCCCGGCGGCTTAGGTAATTGGAGGTGGATTGCTGAGGCTGATACTGATTTATTTAATGTTGGAGATATTATAAAACTCAATTTCCCTGGTAAGAAATTATCAAAAGATTCTTCTTCAATGTACACCCTATCTAATACCAAATCAATTCGAAGATGGGGTGAACATGAACATACAATCCCAGATAACCGATTTATAGAACATGAAGATTCAATGGAGATTGTTAGGAGAGTTATTAAGGATTTTGCTGAGCCCGGATTAGATTTAACCATTAGTCTTCCTTATAGACCTGATATTGGTTTTGTTACTTTGAATGACCAAGATCTTCAAGAAATAGAGGTAATTGATCCTCAGATGTTCGGGTCTATGCCTGGCTTCAAGGTAAGTGGGGTAGTTAAGTCTCACGAATTAGACTTGGGCCGTAAGATAATGGAAATAAAAATTACTTCGAAACAAAAATACTGATATTATGAAAAGCAGAACTTGGGATCATTTTGTACCAAATAAATCTAGGGTAGTACCCGATGCCTTTTTTGGTTGTGCTCACCCATATTTTAACCGCCTAGAGCCGAATAAAACCTTTACCGGAGTAACTTATGCTATTGATGTAAGTGGGAGTAGTCCAGACCATACTGGTTGGGATCATTTTTTAGGTATATATTATAAAAGAGACTTTCAAGGGGAGATAAAATTCACGGAAACAAAAGCTTTAGTTAAACGAAATATAGCCCCCGGAAGGTATCAATTCTTATTCCACTTCTACCATTTCTTTGAACCAATCAGTGAGAGTGACTTTGAGGCGACGTTATTTAATCACCCAGATGAAAATGATATTTATTTTTATATACGGCCCTATTTAATTAATCCAGACGACCGTAGGATATTTTATTTATGGGATAGGGATACTGCCGAGGTTGGCTCAAAAGGTTTTCCGATAGGCGACCCGAGTCTTTTAACTGGCCTTAAACCTTTTATTAAAGATTAATTAAAAAATACTACCCCTATTATGATACCAATTAATACTCCAGTACCTGTGCGTCTAATATTTTGAGTATTAAAAAAACCCCCTCTATTATCAATTTCCTCATAAAGGCCGTCAATTTCAGTCTCTAAAATATCTATTCTATGCTCATATAGAGTATTTAAAGAATCACATAATTGTAATTGATAAGAGACATGTTTTAATGTGTCACTATCTTGTTTCCAATAGATAACTTGTTGGGCCTGGGCAGGAGTAAATATAAATACGTTTGTCGTATCATTTTGATATACATGTCCTTGAGGTAAAAGATCTTGGGCTTCACAAGGAATAATATTAATCAAACATATCACGCAGAGCACTAAGGATTTCTTCATCTCTTTTGATATCGGGGTTTTTGTTGATTTTATTAAGATTCTTCTGCCTCTCCTTAATCTTATCGTTGTATTGATTATTTATCTTTATTTGATCTTCTTGATCTAAAGCTAAATAAGAATAATTTTCTCTTTTTTCTTTAATTCTTTTAATATCTTTATCATTAGTATCTAACTTCTCTTTGAGAAGCTCCCTCCTTTTCTCCATAAGTTTTTTAAGATTCCTTCTATTACCAAACTTATAGGATATAAAAATAAGGGCTGCTATAAACAGCCCTTTAATGAAAAATTTAATTTTATCCTTCATTGTTTTACTTTTTCATTTGGTAAACTGAATTTATCTTTAAAAATATCTACCAAAGATTGGTCAGTGATATATGCAACAGCTATTATTACAATACTGTAAGTAATCCGCGTTGCTGCGTCAGGGTCTAGTCCAAAAGTGTTAGTTAATACAACGGCTACACTACTTACTATTGCTACCCAGAACTTACGAGAAGTTAATCTATCTTTTATATTATCCCACATATTGAGCTCTATTTAAGTGAAGTGTTTTCTTGTTGATGGGTACGACTTTAGAAGTTTCTCTAAAGAAGATCTATAGATAAAATAATCCCCTTTGTTATTAATACGTGCCCATACATTAGCCTTTAATCCTTGATAAATTATAAGGCTCTGGGAGTTATTTATCTTAGCTACTTTACAACAGAGTCTTTTTCCTTTCTCTGAAGTTAATGCTTTTTGAATGTCTTTAATCAGCTCTTGAAAATCTACCGTAGCATCTTTTTGTTTGACTCCGGTGGGTTCGCTGTTTTCAAATGTATCCATTTTTATTATGCTTTAAGTTTGCTTTACTGTTGTAATACCGTCCTCTTTTATAAAATTAATAACGTTTGAAAATCTATTCTTTAG
>PWGF01000529.1 GCA_003554375.1 Spirochaetaceae bacterium | reverse complement strand
AGGTGCTCGCAGCGCCGGGGCAGCGGTACTGACTTTGGCCAACCGCTGACGCCGTCCGGACACCCACCAATTGGGCGTTTGGGGTCATCGAGATTCCCCACCCCCTTGTGTATGCAAGTGGAGTGCCTGACGAAGAATGGAGACAACGAGGACGGGCTAAGAATGCGAGAAGGCGGCCTGTCGGAGAGCTGCCCGCGCCCGCGAAGACAGCACAGCCCGTGAGATCTGGGCAAACTCATTTTAGGAATTGCTGTCACGGTAGCTCATGATTTGCCAACGCGACTTCCTGGGCCTACAATGGATGTGGGAGAGCTGTTGCGATGAAACGAGAGGTGACGAAGCGCTTCCGCGGAGTGACGGCGACACTCGATCAAATGCTCACGGGAGTGGAATGAGCATACGGCAACGTAAGGTGCTGACACCTCGCGAATATGGGAGTAAGCGGCAGCTCGAAATATATGCGCGCCGACATGGGGGCTGAGGAAGGAAGGCGAAGCGCAATGCAGGAAAGCACGACACAGTTTCGGCCGTCGCACGGTGCCGAGTTGGCCCCGTTCTTGGAGCGCTGGTGCACTTGGTGCGTCCATGATTCCGGGGGCGTAGCATATGACCTACCACAGTGTGGTTCTGTGATTCGGTTGTTCTCCACCGTAGTTCCCGGGAGCTTCTCGGCCGACTGGAAGATAGGGGACGATGGTCGCCCTATATGTGCAGCGTTCGAACCACGCAAGAAATAGCCGCGGTGCCAAGAGGCAACCGCACTGCACCGACGGAGGTAATCCACCACGCGAGCTTTCGTGATAAGCTCGACCGCTTGCCGCAGGGATACTTGCCTGGTCAGAAAGAACAACACCCGCGTCTCACCAGCGACGAGCTCCAGGGCGGCTTATGATGCTCCTAGAATTCTGGACACCTGCTCAGTGAAGACACTAGGGTGTCGAGAGGAGGAGCAGAAGATGGGAGGCAAGCGAGGCAGCGCCGAATAGAAAGCGAGGGTTGCCCTTGAAGCGTTGCGGGAGCACAAACCGCTTCATGAGATCGGACAGAAGTACGGGGTACATCCGCCGCAGATTGTCCCGGGTCACATGGAATCCCCACCTAAGAAGGGTTTAGGGTCACCAAGATTCCCCACCCCCGTGTGAAGGCGAGTGCGGTGTCTGACAAGGAATGGAGACAACGGGAACGGGCTAAGAATACGGGAAGGCGGTCCGGCGGAGACCCGCCCGCGAAGAGAGCAAAGCGCAAAGAGAATTGTGCGAAGTCACGGACGTAACCGCAAGACATCGGTCATGCGGCCGATGCATATGCAATAACGAGAGTCACTCTGGGGCTCCAGTACTTGCAGAAAGAGTTCGTCAGTTTTGTCCACGGAGGCCTCGTTCAACCTGCCTTAAGTTGTCGCGTACCTCGCGACGCTTGTCTGCCAGCTGTTTCCGCCGTTCGATCTTTGCAGCAACATTGCCGGCGGCTTCCGATTCCACCGCACCTACGTAGTCGAACTTGACTTTTCCGGCTTCTCGATAGGCGAGATAGCAGTACTCCCTATTCCAGCGCCTTTTCCGGGAGATCGAGCCTTTCGGAAGCTGAGCGATTTCCCGCTCATACTGTGCGCTCAATTCCAGAAGACGTTTGCGTTCTTTCTTCAGAATATCAAACACGACTGCCATCACGTTTCCTTGCCTAACAAAAGGTATCACTGCTAGTCGTGTTAGGCACGCAGGTGCCTTGCCTAACACTATTATCGCCAGGCGGTACATGTTAGGCAAGATGCACGCCGGCCCTCTTTGCGCGAATGATCGGAGGGGAGCGCCGCCACACCGCGGGCCACCGTGATGCCGGCCGCCGCCGAGCGCCGGGGGCGGTTCGCCAGGCAGGGGTTTTCGTGCGCCCGCGGTGGGGTGGGGCTGTCCCGGGCGGCCGCAGGCCGGCCGGGACCGAAGCCCCGCAGAGCATGGTCCCCGCCGCCGCGCGCGGCGGCGGGGACGCGCCCAGAGGATCAGCAAAGCCCCCCTGTGTCCGGGGCTTCGGTGTCCTTGCTGAGGGCGAGTTTATCATTGAGGCTTACTGGGCCACGACGGTTTCGGCGCCGATAACAGTCTCTCGGAGAGCTTCGATCGACCGGAGTGCTTCGTCTTCTGTCTTGAACGGCTCGGAGTTCACCAGAACAATCCCATCAGCGTTGCGGAGACGATACCGATAGTGTCCAGTATTGTCGGTGTAGATCTCGAACTCTCCTCCAGCTGGTCGGTGGTCGAAGCTTATGAGATAGCGCTTCTGGTGATCGGGGCGGTAGAATACCCCTCTCTTTGCGCCCGAGAAGTCGTACTCTTCACGCATATCCATATCTACCCCTCAGTATACTCCCTGCGCTCCTGTCTTGTCGCGGGGCGTGCCGAAATGATCCGAATCACTTCGTCGGTCATCCCGAAATGGACCCGTGCATGTACGACCACGAGTACTCTTCCCTGCACGGACGCTCCCATTGTGATCCATCGATCCTCGTCGGTCGAATGCTCGGAATCGGGAATTGACATTGCCAACGGGTCGTCAAACACCGAGCTCGCTT
>PWGF01000318.1 GCA_003554375.1 Spirochaetaceae bacterium | reverse complement strand
GCGCTCGACTGCATCCAGCGCCGGATGCGAGACGATCTTGGAGATTCCGATGACATTGCTCTCTTCGGCCTCCGGCTGCCCGGCAGCGAAGCTCATTGCTGCTACCAGTGCGAAGAGCACGAATCCTACCGCCAGCATCTTTGATGCCTGTTTCATGTGTTCCTCCTTTGAGATACCCCGCAGGCTCTTGGCGGAAGAGATCCCTGGCCTGCACGGCTTACGACCGGCTTGGCGCGTAACGGGTAGCCGGCCGACGCGGCGGTAGGCACCGGGATATTCCTCACGCACGCCGGAAGCGAGGTGGTTGTACGCATGGCCCGCGTCGAAGTCGTGCCGCCCCGGTAGGAGAAGCGCTCTCTTCCGTACGGGCCTGAGTGCATACTTATACAACGGTTTTGCACAAATATGCAATGCTTCGGTTTAGGGGATTTGGGAAATCGCGTGCACGCGGAACACTCGCGTAATCGAAGCAGGAGCCGCATTTAGTACAGCGTATATGCCGAAGAGTCGGAATGAAAGAATCGGAGTCCTGCAGCTTGGTCCGGGGTGGTCACGTACGCCGTGGATCGCATATCTTCGCGGTGCACCGGCATAGGTCCGCGGTTCGTCGTTGAGAAGTCGTGACGGCGGCCATCCAGGACGGCGCTATGTGAGACGACGCCCCGCAGGACGGCACGATGTGTGGCCGCGCCCTGGGGCAAGACGCAGGAGGACGCCATGCGGAAGGAAGACGGAGCAGAACGAGGGGGAGCGGAGGATAGCGCCCGAAGACCCGCGATGTTCGACACAGGGCAAGTCTTTGACGACGACTATCTGTATTTCTATGGGATCTTTCTGACGGAGGAGCGGACGGAGACGGAAGTGGAGCTCATCCGCACTCTCCTCGAGCTCCAGCCGGGGCAGCGGGTTCTGGACTTGGCGTGCGGGCACGGGCGGATAGCCAATGTGCTCGCGCGTGCCGGGTTTCGGGTTGTGGGACTCGATGAGTCGGAGCGGTTCCTGGAGCTTGCGCGGGCCCGCACGCCGGAGGATGCCGAGGAGATGACGTACGTGCAGGGCGACATGCGGTCCCTGCCGTGGGAGGGCGAGTTCGATGCTATTCTCAACTGGTTCACTTCCTTCGGCTACTTCGGAGACGAGGAGAACTTGGCGTGTCTTACCGAAGCGTATCGCGCGCTGCGCGAGGGTGGGAAGCTCCTCATCGATCAGTCCCACCGCGACCGGCTCGTGCGCCGGCTGAACGGGACCCTCCACTCGATCCTCGAGCATCCCGAGGACGAGGGGAACTTCCTCCTGGATCAGGTTAGCTACGATGTGGCGACCGGTCGTACCCACACCGAGCGCACCGTCATCCGGGACGGCCGGCGGCGCAAAGCCCACTATTCGGTGCGGCTGTTCCCGTTCACCGAGCTCCGTGACTGGCTAACCGCGGCCGGCTTCCACTCGGTTACCGGCTACGGGGCGAACGGCGAGCCGCTTACGCTCGACAGCCGGCGGATGATTGTCGTCGCGACGAAGTGAGCGCCAAATCGCGAGCACGGTTACCGCGGATACGCCGGCCAGAGTCACGAGGATGCCCGGGAAGGGGAGGTTCATCACGAGCGGGCCCGCGAAGCTCCCGGTTATGCGGAGGGTAGCGTAAATCCCCATGCCTGTTTCCTCGAAGCCTCGGGTTGAGCGGGTTGCGAGCGTGTTGCCAATACTCACCAGCGCGCCGATGCCGATCCCCGCCACGAGGAGGCTTCCGAGGATCGCCGGTTCGCCGAACCGGTGGAGAGCCCAGGTTGCAAGGAGAAGCGCGGTCAACCATACGGGCGTGCCCGGCGAGACCGTGGCGCTCCGTGCTTTGAGGAGGATCCCCACGAGGACCGTTACCTCGAAGAGCATTGCGGCACCTTTTCCCAGGAGGGGCTCGCCGAAGGCCGCTTCGGCAACGGTGGGTACGAGCGTCTCCGACGCCGAGAGGAGTAGTGCCGCCGCGGAAGCTACCGCGATCGGGAGCGCCAGGAGGTGAATCCGGCCGCGGGGTAGCCGGGCGACACCCGGTTGTCTGTTGTCCGTATGCTGGAGGAGATCGAGCCGGCCGGAGGCCCGGCGCGCGCTCGCGTAGAGGAGCCCGGTCACGGTTGCTGTCACCAACAGCACCGGGCGCGGAGCGAGCACGAGTCCGGCTCCGACGGCAATCGGGCCGCACAGCGAGCCGGCGCTCGCGGTCGCCTCGAGCCGACCCAGAAGGCGGGCCCGTTCGGGCGTGGAGCCTGCCGACTTGGTGAGCGCAATGAACGGAACGGCTGCGAAGCCCGCGGCGAAAAAGCCGTGCGCGAATCGCGTAATGGCCACCGCCGGATAGTGCTGATAGAAAAGCCCGAGCATCGCCGTTCCGAGGCACCACCCCGTGAGCGCCGCGCCGGCAGCCCGTTCCACCCCGAAGCGCCGGGTGAGCGGACCCCAGAGCCAGCCCGCCGTCACCGCCGCGAGCGGGCCGATCGCAATCGCCGTACTTGCCTGGAGGGAGCTTCCGTACCAGCCCAGGAACTGCGGATACGCCGAGGCGATTCCGACTTCCGTCAT
>PWGF01000026.1 GCA_003554375.1 Spirochaetaceae bacterium | reverse complement strand
GCGATTGCTACAACGCAAATCCCGCGTCGGTTTCCGCGGCGGTGCGAACCTCGGACCGCATCTCCGCGAAGCGACGAATCTACGTCATAGGTGAAATGAAAGAGCTTGGCGAGGAGTCGGAGGGCGAACACCGTCGCGTGGCCGAGCTCCTGTTGGGAAGCCGTGCAGACGCAGTGTACCTGGTGGGGGAGGCGTTTCGGGGAGTGTTCGAAGCGCTCTCGTCCGACTTGCGCGCTCCCTCGATGAGCGGCGGCTCGTCGAGAGGGCCCACCGTCAAATGGGCTGCTACCGCAGAGGAGATTGCCTCGGAGCTTGCGTCCGCGACGAGCCCGGGTGACCTGATACTCCTCAAGGGAAGCAGGAGCGTAGCGTTGGAGTCGTTGGTCTCGGTCTTGCCGGTTGAGGAGAAGGCTGATGGCGTCTAGCTTCACTGCTGAGCGCTTCGAGCGTTCCGCTGCCGGTGACGTACTGTTCGCTACCACGGTGATCCTTCTCGTCGGGGGCGGGCTGAGTGTTCTTTTCTCGAGCTCGATTTTCCGTGCGGAGAACCTCTTCGGAGATGGACTGCACTTCATCCGTAACCAGCTCCCCTGGACGGCGCTGGGCGCCGGCCTCGCGATGCTTATCTCACGGCTCAACCTCGATCGCATAATGCGTTTTCTGCCGGTGTTCGTGATCGGCACCGTCGTGCTGATGGTGCTCCCGTTCGTGCCGGGGTTAAGCGCTCCGATCCACGGTGCCCGCCGGTGGATCTTTCTTTTCGGCTTCAGCTTTCAGCCTTCGGAGCTCGCGAAAGCGGTTCTCATTCTGTACTTGGCGTACATTCTGAGCAGAAAACAGAACGAGCTTGACGATCCGGTAAACGCGCTGCTTCCCCCGTTCCTTGTTGTCGTTGCATTTGCGGGGTTGACTTACCTCCAAAACGACTTCTCGACGGCCACGTACCTCATGGGTCTCGGGATGATCATGTTCTTTGTTGCCGGCGCACCGATTCGCTATTTCTTGGGGCTGGGAACACTCACGCTTCCGCTCCTCGTGATTCTGGTCTTGAGCAGGGCGCATAGGGTGAACCGGCTGCTGGCGTATCTAGAACCCCAGCTAGATCCGAGCGGCGCAGGCTTTCAGATCATGGCTTCCCACCGAGCGGTGGGGAGTGGGGGGCTTTTCGGTACCGGCATCGGTCTCGGTATGCACAAGCGCGGGGCGCTGCCGGAGGCTCACTCGGATTTCGTCTTCGCCGTGTTGGCTGAAGAGACCGGGCTTATCGGCGTTACCGTGGTGTTGGCTCTTTTCGCGGCGTTCGGTTGGCGCGGCTATCACATCGCTTGGCATGCGGGGGACAGCTTCCGTTGCTTTCTGGCCTTTGGCCTTACTACGAGCATACTGTTTCAGGCGCTCATCAACGTATCGGTTGTCGCCGGAATCGTTCCGGCGACCGGTATCCCGCTGCCGTTCTTCAGCTCCGGAGGATCCTCGGTCCTCGTGAGCCTTCTCATGTGCGGTTTGATCGCGAATGTTGCACGCCGGCCGGATGGCGAGGCCCAGGCCGGAGTCAACCGTGGAGGCTCATATGGCTGATCAGGCAATTCGCGCCCGTCGCGGCAGCCGCACAAGACGCAAGAGCGCGGTCCGGGTGAACAGGCTGTTGCTTGGCGGAATCGCGCTGATGGTGGCGGTGCTTGGGGGAGAGCTCCTCTACCGGTTCGCGCTGGCGCCGACGTTGACGGTGCAGCAGGTACGAGTTCGGACCGATCTCGCCTGGGATGTCGAGGAGGCGCTCAGGCGGAGCGGCCTGCACGGGGAGAAGCTAATCTTCGAGGTAGATACCGCGGAAGCGCAGGCACGGCTGGAAGCGCATGCGGAGGTACAGGAGGCCGCTGTCGCCCGAAGCTTCCCGGACACGGTGGAGATCTCGATTTCGGCGCGCCGGCCGCTCGGCACGATTATCGTGGAGGGGGCGAACGGATCGACCCCGGCGGCTTTCTGTGAAGAGGGAGTGGTCTTTCGGACCGCCACGGGCGTTCGCGATCGGGATGTGCCGGTTCTTTCGGGCGAGCTTCTTGAGAAGCTTGCGGTCGGAGAGTCTCTCCCTCGAGAGCTTCGCCCGCTTGTCAGCGACCTGCACGATTTGCGGATGGAAGCCCCGGCTTTGTACGGCATGATCTCGGAAATAGAGGTTCGCTCTCGTGCGGGAACCGGTGTAGAAACGATTCTGTATCCGGCGCATCTCCCTGTTCCGGTCAAGCTCGAGGATCGGGCGTCGCCGGAGTTGTATGGGCAGGTTGCCCGGGTGCTGGATGCGCTTGCGCGCCGGGAAGGCGCGGCCCGACTCGATTTCGTTGATATGCGCGATGACGGCGTGGTATACACGCTGAAGGAGGATGGCTGAAGGTGCCTTCGGAAGACCTGATTGTCGGACTCGACATAGGTACCAGCAAGGTCTGCGCAGCGATCGCGGAGCTCGATGAGAGCGGGACTCCGGAGGTGCTGGGTATCGGCCGAGCTCCGTCGACCGGGCTTCGCCGCGGCGTCGTGATCAACATCGAATCCACACTGCGGTCGGTAGAAGTGGCTATCGAACAGGCAGAACAAGAGGCCGGCCGGGAAGTGGAGAGCGTGGTCACGGGTATAGCCGGGGCACACATTGACGGCATCAACTCGCGCGGGGTGGTCGCCGTGAGTGGTAAGGGCAGGGAGATTACCCAGGATGACGTGGACAGGGTGCTCGATGCAGCGCGCGCGGTCGTCATCCCAATGGATCGGGAGATTCTCCACGTGATTCCGCAGGAGTTCATTGTGGACGATCAGGGGGGGATCCGAAATCCGCTGGACATGATCGGCGTACGCCTTGAATCGGAGGTGCACATCATTACCGGGTCGGTGACGAGCGCTCAGAACCTTATCAAGTGCATAAACCGCGCCGGATTTCGGGTGGATCAGATCGTCCTTCAGAGTCTTGCTGCCGGCCATGCGGTGTTGAGCGCCGACGAAAAGGAGCTCGGAGTTCTGATGATCGACCTCGGCGGTGGTACTACCGACATGCTCGTCTACAAGGACGGTGCTCCCTATTTCACGAGTGTTGTTGGAGTAGGGGGAACACAGGTTACCAACGACATATCCATTGTGCTCAAGACACCGACTGAGAGTGCCGAGCGAATAAAGCGCGAGGCGGGCTGTTGTTATGTGGAGCTGGTGGAGGACGATGAGCCGGTCGTTATCCCCGGAGTTGGCGGCCGACCGCCGGTTACCATCCGCCGGAAAGAGCTTGCGGAGATCATCCAGCCCCGTATGGAAGAGATCTTCGTCATGGTGCGCGATAAGCTCGCCAGGAAGGGACATCTCAACAATCTGGGCGGCGGCATCGTGCTCACCGGCGGCGGAGCTCAGCTACCGGGCGTCGTGGATCTGGTTCAGGCTGTTTTTGGCCTGGCGGCACGAGTCGGGCGACCCGCCCATCAACGTGGTCTGCCGGATCGGGAGGGAACAACGGATGTGGCAACGGCGGTTGGCCTGGTGCAGTACGCAACGCAACAGGTGCCGCAACGGAGTAGTTCTGCGCCCCGAGGAAAGACCGGAAGAACCGGAGTTCTGGAGGCAGTCGGGAAGTGGATTCGTAACTTCTTCGAATAGAGAATCAGGAGTCGAGGCTGCTGCGCGGACGGTCTGTGCAGCTATTTGGAACAGCGTATACACGGGAAACGGAAAAGAACCGTTAACCAAACGAATCGAACGGGAGGGGATATGCGATTCGAGATGCTTGACGAAGGCTTCTCCGACGAGGTCGGGAGCCCGACGGTAATCAAGGTGATCGGAGTCGGCGGTGGCGGCAGCAATGCCGTGAACCGCATGATCGCATCCGGCTTGGCCAACGTGGAGTTCATCGCGGTCAACACAGACCTGCAGGCTTTGCAGCAGTCCCAAGCGGAAACACGAGTGCCGCTTGGTTCGAAGCTGACCGGAGGTTTGGGGGCCGGAGGTAAGCCGGAGATTGGCGAGAAGGCCGCTCAGGAGGACCGGGAGGAGCTCAAGGGCATAATCCAGGGGGCGGACATGGTTTTCCTGACCGCAGGTATGGGCGGCGGGACCGGCACCGGAGCTGCCCCGGTAATCGCGCAAATCGCTCGGGAGATGGGAATCCTTACGGTGGCGGTCGTGACGCGGCCGTTCAATTTCGAAGGACGCAAGAAACGCGAGCTCTCGGACGAAGGGATCGCCAATCTTCGGGATGCTGTAGATACGCTGATCGCGATTCCCAACCAGCATCTGCTCAAGATCGTTGAGCGCCGAACGCCCATCAAGGAAGCCTTTCAGATGGCTGACGACGTCTTGCGCCAGGGTGTGCAAGGGATATCGGATCTCATCACGAAGCCCGGCGAGATCAACATCGACTTCGCGGACGTAAAGAGCATCATGAATGGCCGCGGTGATGCGCTCATGGGGATCGGCCACGGAGAAGGCGACAACCGTTCGGTCGATGCTGCCACCAACGCCATCAACAATCCGTTGTTGGAGGACGCTCGCATCGAAGGGGCTAAAGGACTTCTGGTCAATGTCAGCGGTGGTCCGGATTTCACATTGAGCGAATACGAGGAAGTGATGAACATCATCACCGCCAATGCCGATGATGATGCGCTGATTATCGCCGGAAACGCCCTCGATGAGAGCATGGAGAACGAAGTCAAAGTCACCGTCATTGCCACCGGGTTCACCGGCAGTGAGGCCGAAGCTCCCGAGCAGGAGAAGACGGCTGAGTCACGCGGTGAGTACATCAGTCTCGAGGACTGGGTGAACATGACGAGCGGGCGCCCTGCGAAGAGCGGGAGCGGACTGTTCGGAAGTGAAGCCGAAGACGAGCGCGAGCTTGGTATTCCCGCGGTGCTCCGGTACAAGAATGGGACGACCGGTAGAAGCGGCGCGTAGGGTGATACCGGGAGGCCCGGTCCGCCGTGCCTGGTCCGCCGTGATTCGGTGCCGGCAGGCGGGAAGTGAGCCGGCGTCTCCGACATACGGCCGCGCGCAACAGGAGCGCCTATGAAGAACCGTGACGTGCTGGACCGGTTTCGCGATCATCTGACCGTGGAGATTCGGCTCTCCGACCGGACGGTGGAAACCTACATGCGGGAGTGCGAGCGTTTGGCGACGTGGGCGCGCGAGAAGGAGCGCCCCGTGTGTGATCTCGGTACCGACGAGCTGGTTGCGTACTTGGCGCAGCGACGGGCAAGCACGGCGACTGACGCCCGCACCATGGCCCGCATCACCAGCAGCCTACGCTCGTTTTATCAGTTCCTGGTCGCCGATAACGTTCGCGCCGACAATCCGGCGGCCGGAGTCGAGATGCCGCAAGCGGCATATCGATTGCCGGGCGTGTTGAATGTGGAAGAGATCGAGCTCATGCTCGAGCAGATCGATACGTCGAGTCCGCTCGGTGTTCGCGACCGCGCTCTTTTCGAGCTCATCTATTCCTGCGGGCTCCGGATATCGGAGGCGGTCGAGCTTGAGCTTGGCAACCTGTTTCTGGACGAAGGAATGCTGCTGGTCCGCGGCAAAGGTGATCGCGAACGGTTGGTACCGTTAGGTGACGAGGCGGAACGCTGCCTCCGCCGTTATCTGGAGAGTGCGCGACCGCAGCTGGTGCGCCGGAATCAGAGAGCAGCCTACGTCTTTCTGAACAACCGAGGTCGCGGTCTGTCGCGAAAGGGAATGTGGAAGCGTTTCAAAGAGCTGGCAGCGCGGTGTGGCGTAGAGGCAAAGGTTCACACGCTCCGACACAGCTTTGCTACGCACCTCCTGGAAGGGGGCGCGGATCTGCGAGTGGTGCAGGAGTTGCTCGGACATTCATACATCGCGACGACGCAGATCTACACCCATCTTGATCAACGGGTGCTGCAGGAGCGTCACAACCGTTATCATCCACGCGCCGAGAGCGTGGAGGCGGAGAAGGAACCTGCTGCGCACGAGGAGCTGGAGCGACCCGGCGAGCGGAGCCGGGGCAGCACGCCGCATGAGGCTGGAAATCCGCGTGCGCGGGTTGAAGCGGAAGAAGCGTAGAGGCCAGTAGTTGGGCGCTCAAGGAGGCGGTGCTCAGAAGCGTCGGCACGCCGAGGCCAAGAGAACTAAGAGAGGACGGTACGCCATGGGAGGTGGAACACAGGATCGGTCGGAATCTGATAGCCGGGGCGCCGGATACTCGGCAGAACGAATTGCCACGATTGAGCGGGCAGTTGAACGAGAGTTGGATGATCGGGGAGCGGAGCCGATCAAGCCTTCGGCGGAAGCGTTGGAGCGGATTGCAGCTGAGCGGCGAGGCCATTCCGAGCTACTTCCGGCAGCCTGCTTCGACCATACGCTCCTCCGGCCGGAGGCGACGAAGGCCGATCTTGCCGGGCTTTGTGAGGAAGCACGCTCGCTTCACACCGCTACCGTGTGTGTGGCGCCGGACCGCGTTCGTGAAGCGGCGGAACTACTGCGGGACTCACCGGTGGATGTCTGTACGGTAGTCGGATTTCCGCTTGGCTATCAATGCTCCTCAGTGAAGGCGTTGGAGGTCCGGGAAGCGGCTGCAGCAGGGTGTTTCGAGTACGATACCGTCATCCCTATCGGTCGGCTTCGGGACGGAGATCCTACCGCCGTGTATGATGATGTTCGAGCCGTGGTGGAAACGGCCGGTAGTGGCCTGGTGAAGGTGATCGTGGAAACATGTTACCTTGAAGAGGAGGAGAAGGTGCGCGCGGCGGTATCCGCGTTTCGCGCCGGAGCTGCATACGTGAAGACTTCCACCGGGTTTGGCTCAGCGGGTGCCACTGAGCACGATGTTGCACTGTTGCGCAGGTTGGCTGGGTCGGAGCGCGGGGTAAAAGCCGCAGGCGGAATCCGCTCAACGGATTTCGCCGTGACACTCCGACAGGCCGGAGCGGATCGCATCGGAGCCTCTCGTACCGTGACTATACTGGCCGAGTTCCGCCGGCGACGCGACCAGACTGCGTCGAGCGGCGGAGCGGACGGCTCTTAGGCAACCGTCGAGCCGGAGAGCTCCGAGGCCTAGGAGGAAAGACGATGATGGGCGGACATAGACACGCTTCCGCGGGCCGTCTAAGCACGGTTGCCTGCTTTCTTACTCTCTCGGTGCTCGTTGTGTCGTTCGGCGGATGTGACCGGCCGGTCGAACGGCTTGTGTCGCTGGTACAGCGTCTGGAGCCGGAACACGCAACCGGAGCGGAACCGAGCGAGCAGCGGATCGAAGAGCTTCGGGAAGATATTCGGCGCTATCGGAGTGTAATCGAGGAGCGGGTGGAGGCCGCGGGGAGGCTCGGCGTCAAGTACCGGGCTCTTGCTATGAAGTATCTGGAAGATGGCCGGTACGGTCTTGCGATGGAGGCGTTCCAGGAAGCGATCGAGTACCAGCCGGAGAATCCGGTGCTGTTCTACTACCTCGGGCTTTCGGCCGCGAACAAAGCCAAGGCGGAGCTCGCTGAGGAGGAGCAGGCGGAACTCTTCCGAACCGCGGAACGTGCTTATCAGCGGGCTGTGGAGCTTGAGCCGGAGTATACTCAGGCGCAGTACGCGCTTGCGGTTCTCTACGCATTCGAGTTGGAAGAGTACGAGGAAGCGGCAGCTGTGATTGGTGAGCTGCTGGCGCATGATCCTGAGAACGCACGGGGTCACGCGGTTCGCGGATACGTCTATGCTTCGATGGGTAGGTTCAACCAAGCGATCGACGCCTACGATCGGGTTATCGAGTATGCGCGGGACGAGGCGATGCGGGATCAGGCGCGAGCGAACCAGCGGCAGCTGCAAGAGGAGAGATAACGTGGAACGGGCGCTTCGGCGAGCGGTAGCCCATCGGATGAGGTTCCTCCGGACAGCGGAAAAGCAGCGAGTCTGCGATCTCATCGAGGACCGGCGGACGCTTCTCAGCTTGAATTGCGACGAGCTTTCGAAGTTGGCTGGGCGGCCGTTGCGAGTGACCCGATTCAACCCCGGAGAGCTGTTGAACGAGGCGGAGCAGGACGTTGCGATCTGTGAGCGGATGGGTATCCGTCTGGTGTGTACGGATGACGAGTCGTACCCGCCGCTTCTGCGGGAAACTTACGCCCCTCCGTATCTCCTGTTTGTGCGTGACGGTAAGCAAACGACGGCTCTTGGGAGCCTGAAGGCGGCAGCTATCGTCGGTACCCGCGGTCCGGATGCGCGGGCGGAGGCCGCTGCAAGGGAGCTCGCGGCCGGGTTGGTCCGTCAGGGCGTTCCGGTGGTTTCGGGTCTTGCGGTCGGAATCGATGCTGCGGCCCATCGGGGAGCGCTCGATGCCGCATGGGACGCTGACGGCGGAGAGACGGTTCCAACGATCGCCGTGCTGGGAAACGGAATCGACGAGATCTACCCGCGCGGTCATAAGCGGTTAGCGGGTCGGATCCTCCGCGCAGGCGGACTGCTCGTCTCGGAGTACCCACCCGGGATACCTCCGGCGCGGTATACTTTCCCGGAACGGAACAGGATCATTGCTGGGCTCTGCAGCTGGACCGTCATTGTTCAAGCCCCGTTCCGGTCCGGCGCGTTGATCACCGCGGATCATGCGCTGGATGAAGGCCGAGAGGTGTTGGTGCACGGACATGGGTTTCGGGGCGAGCGTGGTGCCGGGACACGCGCGCTTGCCGGCGAAGGCGCGCCCGTGGTGCTCTCGGCGCGGCACGTTCTTGAGGAAGAGGGACGCCCCTGCTCTGAAGAGTTTTCGGAGTTTCATGAGCCTTGCGGGGGAGTCGCGGGTTCTGTCTCCACTGGCTCGGCCGGCAGCTCAAACGCCGGCGCCGGCACGCGTTCGGCCGGCACACCACGCATCAGCGGCGCTCGAATGAGGGCCCCGCGCTCCGGACAGGCGACGGCAAGCGCGGTCGGACGGCGGCTCGAGCGAAGGAAAGAACGGGGGCTGTTCGATGAGTGAGCGTAGCGTCACACTCCAGTGGGATCTAGCGGAGGAGTTTCTCCGGTACACGGAGCAGGTCCGGAATGCCGGCGCGGAAACAATCCGCGCGTACCGGAGTGACTTGGGAGGCTTCTTCTCGTGGTTGGAAGAAGAGGATCTGACGGAGGAATCCCCAGACAGCGAGCTCGTTCGCGCCTTTGTTGCGCAGCGTACGCGTGAAGGGGTGTCGGCGCGCAGTGTGAATCGCGCTCTGTCCGCTTTGAACGGCTTCTTTCGGTATCTCCGTCGCCGCGGGTACGTGGCGGTTAATCCACTCGACGGGGTTCGGCCGGTCCGGGAGGGGCGAAAGCTCCCGAGCGTATTGTCCCCCGGAGAAATCGACCGGCTACTGGACATACATGGAGACGATTTTCGCTCTGTCCGTGACCGTGCTCTCTTCGAGATGATGTACTCGACCGGATGTAGGGTTGGAGAGATCTCCACCAGTACCGTGGGCCGGTTGGACCTCAACCGGGGACGTGTGCATATTATGGGGAAGGGCTCGCGAGAACGCCTCGCGTTCCTCGGCAAACCCGCGCGGGCCGCGCTTGCGGCGTATCTGCCTCTTCGACGGGAGCGGCTGCGGCGGCTTGGGAAAGAAACCGAAACCGCCTTGTTCATCAATGACCGCGGGGGGAGACTTTCGCCTCGAGGCATAGCGGTCATACTGGATGCCCGATTGCAGAAGGCGGGAATTGCAAAGCCGTGTTCTCCGCATACGTTGCGACACAGCTTTGCCACGCACTTGACGACAAGCGGAGCGGATATTCGGGTCGTTCAAGAGTTGTTGGGGCACGCCGGGCTTTCCACGACGCAGATATATACGCAGGTGGGTATCGGGCGCCTGCGCGAAGTATATCGACAGGCACATCCTCACGGATCCGGCGGGAGAGCCGGAAGCGTAGTGGATCGTCAGAACCGCTCAGACAACGCGAGAGCGGCCGAGCGTAGCGGCCCGGGAATTCGTAGAGGACCGAGGGTACCCGGCGGTTCCGGTAGTACGAACGGAGGAGCAGATACAGATGAAAACTGATGTGAGATCGACAACCATTGTTGCAGTTCAGAAAGACGGCCGTGTCGCGCTTGCCGGTGACGGTCAGGTTACTATGAACGATACGATCATGAAGGGCTGTGCCCGGAAGGTGCGCACGGTGTACGACGGGAAAATTCTCGTCGGATTTGCGGGCGCAACTGCCGACGCCTTCACGCTCTTTGAGCGTTTCGAGGCGAAAGTCAAAGAGTACTCCGGCGACCTCATGCGTTCCGCCGTGGAGCTTGCCAAAGAGTGGCGTACCGACCGAATGCTGCGGAGGCTGGAAGCCCTGCTGCTTGTGGCGGACCGGGAGCGAATACTCCTTATATCGGGAACCGGCGACGTTATCGAGCCGGAACAAGGGGTCCTGGCAATCGGCAGCGGCGGCCCCTATGCACAGGCCGCCGCCTTGGCGTACCTTGACGGGTCGGATTTTAGTGTGCGGGAGATCGCCGAGCGTAGTCTCCGGATTGCCGGAGGGATCTGCATATATACCAATGAGAATATCGTCGTCGAGGAGCTGGCATGAGTGGCAGGAAGAAAGACTTGCAGGCGTTGACGCCCAAAGAGATCGTTGCGGAGCTGGACAAGTTCATTATCGGACAGGAGAAGGCTAAGAAGGCGGTAGCTATTGCCCTCCGGAACCGTACACGAAGGAGGCAGCTTCCTGACGATCTTCGTGACGAAGTAGCGCCGAAGAACATCATTATGATCGGCCCAACCGGTATCGGGAAGACGGAGATTGCGCGGCGCCTATCTAAGCTGACCGGCGCCCCGTTCATCAAAGTGGAGGCTACCAAGTACACCGAAGTCGGCTACGTGGGCCGCGATGTCGAGAGCATGGTGCGTGACCTAACGGCAAACGCGGTGAGCATCGTGAAGTCCGAGTTGCAGGAAGAGGTGCGAGAAGAAGCGGAGCGGAGAACCGAGGAGGCGCTTCTTGACCTTCTACTGCCGGGGGTGGGAAAGAGCAGCTCTTCGGACGCCACCTCGTCAGACGAGGAAGGCGATGACCGCGGCCAGACTCCGGAGCCGGGTTCGGCGACTAGAGAGAAGTTCCGTGAGCGCCTACGCCGCGGCGAGCTCGACGACAAAGAAGTAGAAATCCAGGTGTCTAAGTCGAATCTCCCGGCGATCGAGATATTCTCCGGTTCCTCCTTCGAGGAGATGGACCTAAATCTGGGGAATCTGGGGAACCTTCTCGGCGGCAAAAAGAAGAAAAAGCGAACTACCGTGAATCGGGCGCGGGAAACGCTGATGCAAGAAGAGATGGAGAAGCTCGTCGATCAGGACCGCGTAAGCGAGATCGCCCGGGACCGAGTAGAGCAGATGGGGATTATCTTCATCGACGAGTTGGATAAGGTCACGAGCAAGGAGAGCAGAAGCGGCGTGGATGTAAGCCGGGAAGGGGTACAGCGCGATATCTTGCCGATTGTAGAGGGGAGTACCGTCAACACGAAGTTCGGCATGGTCGACACGTCACACATACTGTTCATAGCCGCAGGAGCATTCCATACGAGCAAACCGAGCGATCTCATTCCTGAGCTTCAGGGACGATTTCCGCTCCGCGTTGAGCTGGAGGCGCTTGGAGCGGAGCAGTTTGTCCAGATACTAACGCAGCCTAAGAATGCGCTTATCAAACAGTATACTGAGCTCCTGAAGACTGAAGGCGTGGACCTCGAATTCACCGACGAGGCCATTGAGACGCTTGGGAGGATTGCCGCCGAGGTAAACAGCAAGACCGAGAACATCGGGGCACGGCGGTTGCATACTATTCTGGAGCTTCTGCTCGAAGAAGTGAGCTACACCGCACCGGAGCTACAGGGACAGAAGATCCCGATCACCCCCGAATACGTTCGCGAGCGGCTTGCGGACGTTGTGGAGG
>PWGF01000446.1 GCA_003554375.1 Spirochaetaceae bacterium | reverse complement strand
GCAGCAAATACACGCCCATCAGGGGAGTGGCTGCCAAGCTCCAGCACATAAGGTCGTACTTTTTGAGTTCCACTTCCAGGTTCGGGAAATTTATTAAATTTGCTTCTTAGTTCTGGATACATAATCCACCTATTTTTTATAAATTATTTTAAAGCTTCTGATATTAGATTAATTTTAAGTAAACCCATTACTAACAACTATAATACTGTATGTATTAGCCGCCATTGCTAACTGAAGATTATCCCCGTCTCTTGTATAGGTTCTTACTTCTGGAGCACCTCTAGTGGTGTATGATTGAATGACTATTGGATCTTCATCACTAGAAGCCACAACAATATCCATAAACCTATTATTTCCCTCAAATCCTCGCACAACCAAAAAATTTCCATAGCTGTGTAATGGCGAATAAATTGAAGTTGGCGTAGTAGATACATCACTCGTATTTATGCGTTTACCTACATAAAGCCCATCAATCCTTAAATCATTTTGAACCACAAGGCTTTCAGTGTTTAAGTTTCGCCCCCGACTAAATGTTTGGGGGTCTTGTAAGGGGTGATCTGGGGAGGTCCAAAGTCTTAACTCTGGATTAGATAACCAAATTTCAATAGGATCAGTTGAAAAATCTGTACTTGATAGTCCAAGCCGAAAACGAAAATTCATATAGTCTAATAATTCACCTGTTAAATTTGCAGAGCTTATATTACGCCAGCCTCCAATATATTGCCACTCATTTATTTTTGTTGGGTCAAGAGTATTATATCTTGACGGGGTCTCAAAAACAAAATTTGCTCCTAAAACATCAGTAAATGTAATTTCTGGAAGACAAAATGTCTTATCACTTAGATCCTCTTTAAACATTACCCACATACCATACTTTATCCAGTTATAATAGATCCTATAATCTAAATCAAATAATGGTATATCTATATTAAAAATAAGTACCTTAGAACCAGCCGCATCAGAAGCATTGCTCGAAAGAATATGATAGTTTATTCCGTTATCTACATAAGATGGGTCACTTGTTAAGGTACACTCAAATGGATTCCATACTACATCATCTATAGAAGGAAGTAAGTTTTTTGTCGGGATGGCTCCCCGAGAAGGGCCAATAGGTGCTGGAGATAACAAATGAGTATTTCGCCAACCTCCAACATTACGTAATTCTACCCCATCAGAATTAAGAAAAACATTTGATCCCTCAACCCAACAAGACTCCATTAAACCACCACCAGCAAAATATACTCCCCCATCTGGGTAGTTTGCCGTATTGTAATCTTGGTCTTCTGTACTTTCAAATGAGCAAGAGTAAAAATTGTGGCCAATACCTATCTCTATACTAATAGCTCGTTGAAAATTATTTGTGTATCTACAATTTACGTGAACGTTTAAATTACTCCAGTCAATTAAAGTAGCATCTCCCGGCCACCTTGGTAAAATTCCATCAGCTAAGGCGAGCGAATTACTAAATCCAATTAAATTTCTACTAACCTCAAGATTATAGTGACCAGTATACCCACGGAGGGTTTGTAAACCACACCCAAAACCTTGTATCATTAGATTGTATAATCGGTTACTACTTTGAGTAATAATAAGTCCATAAGAATCAGAATTAATAGACCCCCGTGTTCCATCAAAATCTTCATTCATCAACCGAAAGTCCTTTGCAGTGCATCTTCTATCAAACCAAAAGTAGCCATTTTTTATGTGTATTATTGATGATAATCCATCTCCTTGTATATTTCGGTGTGTATTTAAAGGAGACCATAAGTCAAAATATCCGCCAGCTGATTCAAACCCACTTACTTTAGGCGCATCAGTTAAATCAATTAAATAAGACCCACCAGGAATATAAGTATCAGACCCAGCTGCAAGTGTTGCATAGAAAGCATCATAATTATTAGTGTTATCAGTACCTCGGTCTCGTTTAGCCCCAAACCAAAGAACATTAACAGCACCGCTCCAATTCCTTTTCCAACAACCAGTGTCACTATTCTCAGCAGTATACCAGGCACTATCACCAGGTTCAGCTGTGTGATCGGGATCAATAATAGTCCCACCATTGTGATTTGCTTTGTCCTCAGTTTCATCCCAATAAAAAGTTCCTCCACCACCGTCACCGATTTCATAGAACCCTGCGAGCCAAATCCGCTTCAGTGATGCCGGGAACGAGCCGGTCTGGAGGTCGGAGACGGAATCGACCTGGTAGGCGTAGCCTGCTTCATGGGCGGCTTCTTCTGTTAAACTGGGATGGCCCCCCTGGGTTGCGTTGTCGTGGACCCGGAGGCCCTTCTTATCCATATCGACAGTAATTTCACCCTCTGCGCCGGTGAAAGCATCATTTTCCGCTGTGGTTCCTCGTCGCCATCTGACTTCAGTAGCCATTATGAAAGCCCTCCAAAATCCCTGTTAAAGTATGTAACGGACGTGGTTACACTCCCAAAATCATATCCGTGATTCTCGCTGAATCCGGTGTACCCTGACTCAAATTGACTGATCGTATCTTCTGCCGAGGTCTTGTAATCCCAGGTATCCTGCCTCCATTGTTCCACTTGGGGATGCCAAACTTCTATATCCTCGTGCCAACCAGCTACAT
>PWGF01000391.1 GCA_003554375.1 Spirochaetaceae bacterium | reverse complement strand
CGGCTCGAGTGTCGCTGCCGGCGTGCCTAACGGGGCCGGGTAGCCGGCGGGGAGGCGAAGTCGGAGAGGCGAAGTCGGAGAGGCGAAGCCCGAGACGCAGAGTCGGAGAGGCAAAGTCGGAGAGGCAAAGTCGGAGACGCAGGATCGGAGATGCAAGATGAGAGAAGCGGACAGCGACCAACTACAGGCAATCGAGTGCGAAGGCGATGCCGTCATCGAGGCCGGGGCAGGAAGTGGAAAGACGCGGGTCCTTGCGGAGCGCTACCTGCGACTTATCCGGGAAGGAGAAGCAACAGTCGAGAGTATTCTCATGCTTACCTTCACGCGAAAGGCCGCGGCCGAAATGTACGACCGGGTCTATCGACTTCTTGGCGAGCAGGCAGACGACGAGCGGGCGTCCGCTGCCCTAACGAACTTCGACCGCGCGCAGATTTCGACGCTGGATGCGCTGTGCGGGAAAATCGCGCGGGCCGGCGCCGCCGACCTAGGAGTTCCGCCCGACTTCACAAGCGATGAGGATCGGCTCGAGCGCCTCGTAGCACGGGAAGCGCACGCGTACATCCTCGAGCACGCCGGCGATGCAGCGATGGCACACCTCGTGGCATCGTCCGGTTTCGACCAGGTGCGTGACGCGCTCGGGCGGATAGCCCTGCGCTACTGTTCGCCTGCCGCGCCGCTCGACTTTGAGGCGGCGGTCGAGGAGCAATTGAGCGCGTGCGCCAAGGAAGCAGGCCGAGCTGTCGCACAGGTCGACGAGAGTGCCTCGGAGATCGCCAAGCTCGAGCCGGGCGGCTCGAAGACGATGACCCGGTCCGTTGAGTTACTGAGCGACTGGGAGTGGCGCGTCAGCCGTTGCGTGGAGCGCCGCGACTGGCAAGGAGCGGCGGAGGCGCTTGCCGAGTTGACAAACAAGCGCATTGCGCTTACGGGAGCAACGAAACGTCCGGAGTGGGAAGACTACAAGCAGCTCGTAGGCATTCTCCGGGAAGCGCGAGACAAGGCGCTCGAGCGCGTGCTCTTCTTGGCAAGCGCGGATTGGGTGCGTGCGTGTGCCCGCCTTATCGCCGGATTCCGTGACCGCGTGGTTGAGGCGAAGGGCTCGGCCGGACTGCTCAGCTACCAGGACGTTCTCGATTGCGCAGTAGCCGTGCTCGAGCGCGACGACGCTCTACGCTTGTGGTACTGCGGGCGGGTAAGTCACATCATGATCGACGAGTTTCAGGATAACAACGCACGGCAGAAGCAACTGCTCTACCTGCTGGCGGGTCGCGACGCGGAAGGGCGGGCGGTCGACAAGGAATCGCCGGCTTTGATGTTCGTCGGTGACGAAAAGCAGTCGATCTATCGCTTCCGGGGAGCGGATGTTTCGGTCTTCAAGGCCTTGGGTCGAGAGCTGAGTGAGGTGGGCGGTACGGTGCTGCGCCTCGGCTACAACTACCGAAGTGCTCCCCCGCTGGTCGAGCTGTTCAACCTACTCTTCCCCCACATTTTCGGCGATGCTGAGCGCGAGTTCGAAGCGCGTTTCGCTCCGTTGGCAACGGGGGGGATCTCGGCGGGCTCGGGCCCGGCAGAGGTGACCACCGCCGCGCCGTGCGACGCACACGCGGGTGGAGTCGACGGAACGGATGTGGATTCGGGAGCATCGGCGGTGCGGAGTGCGGCGATCCCATGTGCGCGGATCTATGCCATATTGAAGGAGCCGAACGAGGGGGGAGAGCGGATCTCGAATGCACCCAAGAGCACCGGGGGCGGCGAACGTGCTGAGATTCGCGAAGCGGAGGCCTACGAGATGTGCCGCTTCATTCAGTGGGCGGTCGAGGGAGGGCTCCGCCTACCCGCAGACAGCTCGCAAGGACCGGCACGGCCGGTAACCTATGACGATATCGCGGTGCTGATGTACCGGACGACGCGTCAGGGTGAGTACGAGGAGATGATGCGGCGCTTCGGGATTCCGTACACCGCCGACTCGGTGCGGAGCCTCTACTTGGATGCGCCGGCAAACGACATCTACAGCGTGCTGCAGGTCTGCGTGCACCCTGACGACAGGCACGCCTATGCGGCGTTTCTCCGTTCGCCGTTTGTCGGCGTGTCGGACGATGGGCTAATCCGAATTCTAGCGTCGCGAGCGCGTCCCGGCGAAGAGCTCGATTCGGAGCTGGGACTCTCTCAGGCGGACAGTGAAGTCTACCGGCGAGCGTGCGGACTATTGCACCGAGTATCTCAGCGACTGGACGACGTGCCCCTCGACGAAGTGATCCGGCATCTCTGGTACCGGGAAGGATATCGATACCTCCTTCTCTACCATCCCGCCAATCACACGTTCCTGGAGCACTACGACTATCTCTGCGAGCTGGCGCGAGAGCACGAAGCCGACGGCGTTGCCGCCTTTCTCGACAGCTTTCGCGAACACCTGGGAAGCTTCGAACGGATCACCGACTCGGCAGTCGAGCGCGAGGAGCCGCGCGGGGTGCGGCTGACGACGATCTTCCGGGCGAAGGGGCTGGAGTTCCCCGTGGTGCTACTAGCCAACGCCGAGGCTGAGCCGATTCGGCCCGGCGGATCGATCTTCTTCGACGCGGGGGAGTTCGGTGTCACCTTCCCGGTCGAGGTCGGGGATCGATATCGGGGCGTGTTATCACGGCGCTGGGCGAATCCGTACTTCAGCGCGGCGGACGAGCAGGATCGACTCGAAACCGAGGCGGAGCTCAAGCGTCTTCTCTATGTCGCGCTCACGCGAGCGGAACACCATTTCGCCGTCTTCGGGGGCGACACCGCAGGCGGCACCGCGGGCGACAAAAGCATGATGGCTCTGCTCAACCGAGCCCGCGAAGGGGATCCCGAGGTGGCGCGGCGACTCCCGCGCGAAGAGCTCGCGCCGGTAGAGCGGAAGAAGATCGCCGCGCACCGACGTAGCGGTCGAGCTCGTACGATCGAGGAAGCCGAAGCGGCTTACGCCGCCGCCGAGCGAATCTCGTACGAGCCGGCACCCCCGCGAATCTCCGCCACCGCGATCAATGCCGCCTGGCGTGAGATTCTGGACGGCGCTCCGGAAGCGGACGAGCACGGCGAGCGCGCCCCCGTTCCGCTCCCGGATCTCGCGATCGACGAGCTCCTCGACCGAACCGAGCTGTGGCCCGTCTTCGGGAGCCTCTGCCACTTGATTGTAGCCGAAGAGATCGAAGCGGGCGCGCGAGGGATGGCTTCCGGCCCCGGTTCAACGGCGGAACTGAAAGATGGAGGCGGGCCCCGCGGTCCCGGGGGCGACAAGGCCCCCAGTCCCGATGAGCGGAGCGCCCGCAGTTCCGGTGAGGGCGGGGCCCGCGGTCGCGATGAGGGCGATGTCGAGCCCGCGAGGAGCGGCTCCGGCCCTCCGCGGGCGGAGCGACCCGGCGGTGGGAGCATGCCGCGGTCGCTCGCGCGGATGGTACCCGACGCCGAGACCGAGGCGGCCTTGATGGCCGCCGCGCGCGAGCTGACCCAGGGGATGGCGGCGCGGTTGACGGCGCCATCCTCGGATGGCGGGCGGGCCGGCAACGAGACCGTCGCCGGCGAAGGGCCGGGTCCGCGTGGCGGCGCGGCGGAGGCGGCACCCAGCGGTGAGGGCGCGGCGGAGACAGCGGCTCGCGGTGAGGGCGGGGCCGGCGGCGCCTTCGGCGGGGCGGCGGCCCGCGGTGAGGACAGTGCCGGGGACGAAGGCGGGGCTATCGGCGGCGCGGCCGCCGTCGAGAGCGAGGTGCCGTTTCTCTTGCGGTTCGCGGAAGAGATGCCGGTGGTAAGCGGCACGATCGATCTCGTGATCCATCGCGGAGGTGGACCGGAGCTCGTGGACTTCAAGACCGATCGAGTCCGCAGGCCGGAGGCGTACCGGGCACAGCTCGATCTCTATCGGCGCGCAGCTCGCGAGCTGTGGGGAGAGCCGGTGAGGTGCGTGGTGTGCTACCTGCGCGACGGATCGGTGTTCGAGCTCGAGTCGCTTCCCGAGGAGCGGTACGGAGAGTTGGCCGGGCGCGCCGCGGAGATCACGACCGGCTTCGAGGAGCCGTCGGGCGCGGGCGATTGAGACGCGCGTGAGTAGATGGTAGACTGCGGAGCGTATGAGCTCGAACGGCGCCGGAGCGGACACTTCTTCCGTTGAGCGGGACTTGGACCGGCAGATGTCGACCGTCGAGCGATTGGTCGGTGGGCTCGGCAGAGTGATCCACGGCAAGGAGGAATTCCTCCGGCGGTTCATAGCCGGGCTGGCCGCCGGCGGGCATGTCCTGATCGAGGATATGCCGGGGCTTGGGAAGACCACCGTCGCTAAGACGCTTGCGCGTCTCATCGGCGTCCAGGAGCACATCGATCCGGAGAGCGTGCGTCGCGCGGTGGACGCTGCCGCGCTCGCCTCGGTTCCTTTTCGGCGCATTCAGTTCACGCCCGACCTTCTACCCTACGACATCACCGGGGTCGACGTGTTCGACCCGGAGACCCGCCGATTTACCTTTTCTCCGGGACCTGTCTTCACATCGGTCCTGCTGGCTGATGAGATCAACCGGACTACGCCGAAGGTGCAGAGCGCGCTCCTGGAGGTGATGGCCGAGGGGCAGGTAACGGTCGGCAACACTACCCACGAGCTGGATCCACTGTTCTTCGTGATGGCGACGCAGAACCCGATCGAGACCGAGGGCACCTACCCGCTTCCGGTGGCGCAGCTCGACCGGTTCATGATGCGGCTTGCGTTGGGGTATCCTGACGAGCAGTCGGAGTACCGGATCCTGACGGAGGATCCGTCGGAGACCGTGATGCCGGGTCTCGGGCCTGTGTGCGGTCGGGGCGACGTGCTTGCGCTGCGCCGGGCGGTCCGCGCGGTGCATTGCGAGCCGTCGTTGGTTCAGGCGATCGTGTCGGTCTGCGATCGGACGCGGAAGCGGCCGGAGCTGCTGTGCGGCGTGAGCCCTCGGGGTGGGCTCATGCTTCTGCATGCTTCCCGCGCCTATGCGCTCGTCCGGGGGCGAAGCTACGTGATCGACCAGGATGTGCTGGACCTGGCCCCTTCGGTTTTGGCACACCGCATCGCAGTGCGGGATCCGAGCACGGACGCTATCGCGCTCGTCGAGGAGCTCGCATCCGAGCAGATCGAGGCGGTTGCCCACGCCGCCGAGAGGTGATGCTCGTGCGTTCCGCCGCAGTGCCGTTGACTGGGCGGGGAGCGGCATTCTTCCTTCTTTCGGCAGTGCTGTTTGCGCTGGGCCTGGCTCGGGCAGAGCTCGCTTCACTCCTCTGGGGCGCGGGCGTGGTCGCGCCGGTCGTCTACGCGTGGCTTGCAGTAGGGATCCGGGGGGCGCTTCTCCGTCGGGAGGTCGCCGGCGGTGCCGGACCTCGCTTCACCATCTCCCTCGTGCCTTCGACATCGGAGATGGGTAGGGAGATCGAGCTGCGCGTCCGGCCGCGGATGGAGCTCGGGAGGCCTCCCGGCGTCCGCATGCGTGTTGCGGCGCGGCTCCGGTGGTCCGGGGGCCGGACGATCGCGATCCGCGCGCCGGTTCCCCGAGGCGAGGAACCGACGGCCGGAACTGCGCAGGTGCAGGAGCGCGGTGTATATCGCGGGGTGCCGGAGCTCCGGATAGAGGACTTCTTCGGCTTCGGCTCCGTCGCCGTGCCCTACGGAGAAGAGCTCGTGCTGCACGTGCTTCCGCTTCCACGAAAGGCCGAGATCACGCTTGAACCGGCCGTCGGGACCGCGCCGGAAGCCTCCGGCGCAAGGCGAAAGACACGCTCGGATGAGCTCTTCGAGACGAAGCCGTACGTTCCGGGAGACGATCCGCGGAGAATCGCCTGGAAACTCTTTGCCCACAGCGGGGCGCTCCTCGTTCGGATAGGTGAGCCGACCCCACCACCGCGGGATCGGCTCACGTGTCTCCTGATCCCACCCCCTGCGTTGAGCGCGTGCGATCGCGTGGTCGAGGTGTTCCTCGGGCTGTGGCGCGATCTGACCGACGGCGGGAATCACGTCCAGGCGCTGGTTCTCGGGGGCGGCGGAACGTTTGGCGACGATGCACCCGACGATTCGCCGGCATCGATTCTGCGTGGCCCGGCGGGCGAAACCGGAGGAAGGGGTGGGAACAGCTTCTCCGGCGCTCGCGGCCGGGGAGGTTCCGGTAGCCGGCGTGCCGAGAGTGAGATCGCCTTCCGGCGCCGGTTGGCGGCGGTGGAGCCGCGTGGCTCGGGTCGGGAGCTCGGTAGCAAGAATGAGCCGCTGCCCGCGGAGATCCGGGGAGAGGTGGTGCTTTGTGTCGGGAGCGCTACGGACCCAGGGTTGGAGGAGGCACAGCGGCGCGTGCGCGGGGCCGGCGCTCGCGTAGTTGCGGTGCCGGTGAGCCTTGCGGCAGGCGCGGGTGCGGCCACGTTACGGACGCGGCTGCGCCGCGCGGTCTTCGCCACCGGCACGACGGCGCCGGGCACTCGGACTGCTACGCGAGAGCGGGGGGACCGCAGCTGAACGGTGCAACCGGAAGCACCGCGGCGAGTGCTCGCCGAGGAGGCTCGCCGGCGCCGTGGAGCCTCCCCCGGGCGTGGTGTCGTGACGGCGGTGACGGGCGAAGGGGTGAGTACCCGCTTCAGCTGCTTTTCACCACCGCCGCGGCGTGGCCGCGTACCGGTTTGCTGCGGTTGCCCTGCGGGCTCCTCTCGCCAATCCATCCGGCGCAGTGCTATCTTGAGTGTGGCGGCCTGTCCGGTTACCGCGGCCCTGGCCGCGTCGAGCTGCAGTTTCGCCGGGCAGCCGGCGAGAGGGAGTCAGGCTTGCGAAGCGCGTGGACTCGTTTACACGGGTGGCTCCACCTGGGGCGAACGGTGCTGTGGGGGTTTGTCGCGGTTGTCCTCTGGCTGCGACTCGACGGGTTCGTTGCGCCCGGCTTTGCGGCGGCCGCCCTCGTTATGGGGCTTGGCGCCGGGGTGGCGGCGTGGGCCCTGCGGCTTCGGGTGGCGGCGGCGCTTGCGGTGGTGGCGGGGCTGGCCGTGGCGTTTCGAGTGGTTGCGCTCGGGGTGCTCTCCGGGATGGCCGCGACGGCGGATTCGCACGCGGTGCGGGCTCTTCCTTTCGCGTTCGATACGGGCTTCTGGCCCGCGCTTCCGCTCTTCTTCGTAGTTGCCGCGTTCTCTTACGGAGTAAGGCGGCGCTCCGGGGTGGTGGCGCCGGAAGTCGGCGTTGCCGCGGTGGCGGTTGCCGCGCTTTTCTGGGACCAGGCCCACTATCAATTGACACTCTTCGGCCACCCGATACCGGCTGCGGGGTTCGTGACGGCTTTCCTCGCGTGCTGCCTTGCGGTGCTTGCCTTGGAGCGGGTCGGCTCCGGTCTGCGCGGCGGCTCCGTGGCTGTCTCGGGCCGCACGGAGTTCCGGGGCCGGCGGAGCAGTGCGACCGGATCTCGGGCGAGTCGGCTTCTGCGAAGTGGGGCTTCAGCCGTTCCGCTGGTGCTTATCTTGGCGGCGTTTCTCGGCGGGTTTCTATATCGCTACAACGAACAGGCCGTCCGTGGTGGAGGCGGCTTGATGCGCCCATCCGGCTTTCGGTTTGACTTTGCCGACTACCTTCGCCTGGAGAGCGACATCACCCAGAGCGAGGACCTGGTGCTCCTCTTCCGGACCGACGCCGAGCCGGAGCGTCGACTCCTGCGGCGCTACGTGCTGTCCGGTTACGACCCTCGTCGCGGCTTCTATCGCGACGAGGCGGCGCCGGACTCCGATCGCCATGCAATCGAAATGCCGCCTGCTCCCCGTGAGCTCGATATGAACGAATACCGGGCGCGCAGTGAGATCGAGCAGGAGCTTTACATCGTGAATTTCGACCCCGGCTCGGTCATGGCGCTGAACGAGCCGGCCGAAGTCGTGCCGTACCGGAGCTGGGACGATTCGAGCTTCGTGGGGAGCTACCGAGTGACGAGCGAGGTAAGCGCCGCGTATCCGTTCCAGCTCGAACGGAGCCGCGCACAGGAGGCCGACGGGCTGAGCGCCGAGGCCCACGCGCACTACACCGATTACGCCGGCGATCGAGCGGTCGCCGAGCTTGCTCGGGAGGTTAGCCAAGGGGCGGAGAACGACTTCGAGCGAGCCGACCGAATAGAGCAGTTCTTCCTGGATGAGTACTACTACAGCCATTCGCCCGGCGTTGCCGCCGACGGGAACCAGCTTCACCATTTCCTCTTCGACGCGCGGAAGGGATACTGCTCGTACTTCGCCTTCGGTATGGCGCTCATGCTGCGCAGCCTGGACATTCCGGCGCGCGTGGCGGTCGGCTTCTACGTGGAGCCGGGCATGTCGGTCATGAACTTCTACCCTGTCCGCGGCAATATGGCACACGCCTGGGTTGAGGTCTACTTTGAGGAGTACGGGTGGATCGAGTTCGATCCGACCAGCCGGACTCCTGCGCCCGGAGAGACGATCGAGCCGCCTGCTCCAACGGACTTCGACCGGCTGTCCGGGCTCCTCGAGGAGATCCTGGCGGCTCCGCGCGTTGCTGCCGAGGAGCCGGCGGACGCTGCCGGGTGGGACCGAGGCGCCGATGTGCTCGGCCGGGCGGCCCGGGGAGCCGTCGGGAGGTGGTACCTCATTGTGCCGCTCCTCTATCTGGGATGGATCGGGGCCATACGTGCCGCAGGGAGCATCCCGGCACTCCTTTCGCGCGATGCGCGCAGGCGTGCCGCGGGGTACTATTCGAGTGCGTGCCGGAAGCTCGCCGCGTTGGGCCTTCGCCGCCGGATCGGGGAGTCGAGGTTGGAATTCGCGGAGCGGGTGAGTGCTCTGGGTATCGACCTCGTGCCGATTACCGAGCAGCGGCTTGCCGCGCGCTTTGCCCCCGGGTTCGACCGCGGCGAGATCGAGAAAACCAAGCGGGCCTTTCGGCGTTTTCGCGAGGATTTCCGGGGGCGGTTTCGGTGGTGGCGACGCCTCATCGGCGTGCTCAACCCGTTTGTGCTGCCGCGGTACTGGTAGAGGAACGGGCGCGAGGGGCTGCAACGGAGAGCTGATGGAGATGGAACGGTCGAACGACATCACGCGGCGAATGACGTCGATGAGTAGGGGCGGGGTCGAGCCCGCGCGAACGGGGCCGGCCGGTGTTCGAGGCAGGGCCGCGAGGGTCGTGGGCACGCTCCTGCTCGTCTTCTATCTTCTCATTCTTTTCGTGAGCTCGGCGGCCGGCCGGGAGAACGGCATGCCGCACCCCGCGGATCCCGCTGCAAACGGGAACCGCGGGGTCGCATGGTATGTGGAAGAAGGGCAGCGAGCGATTCAGCGGGAGAACTTCGAACGCGCGATCTCCGTTCTGCAAGAGGGGATGGAGCGGTATCCGGCGGAACACTCTCTCGGGCTCATGCTGGGCGATCTCTACGAGGAACGCAGGCTTTATGGCGCAGCGCTCGATGTCTATCGAACGGTGGACCGTGAGGTCGGAGAGGAGCGAGCGGTGGTTCGCCGGCTGGCCGAGACGTACGGCAGGAAAGGACTGGATCGCGATGCAGCGCGTGAGTTCGAGCGCCTCCGCGAGATTGCGCCTGACGATCCCAAGGTGCTGAGCGACGTTGCCTGGATCTACTACAAGCTCTCTCGCCTGGAAGAGGCGGAAGCGCTTCTTCTCGATGCGCTGGATCGCCTGGGGGAGGATAAGTCGCTTCTCCTTTCGCTCGGGACGGTTCGAAGCGAGCTTCTCGACTACGAAGGCGCGGAGGAGGCGTATCGGGGCGCCGTCGACCGCGCCAAGGAGGTGGATTTCCCGGCGTTCGTCGCGGTTGCCAAGTACAATCTCAGCCTCGTGGAACGGACGTTTCACAACTACGATCGAGCGCTGGAGCTCACCGACGAGTCTATCGAGTGGGCCGAGCGAGCCTCCGGCTTCGTTGCGCGAGGCGACTTGCATGCGCGCCGGCGCGAGTTGGACGAGGCTGTGGTTTCCTACCGTCGCGCCGAAGAACTGAACCCTGACATGCCGCTGGCGCGGCTGGCGCTCGCGCGACTCCATGCCGAGGTCGGACAGCTCGACGAAGCCGAACGCTTTCTGCACGCGGTCGAGCAGACCGAGCCTTGGCAATGGATCTACGACTACGGTACCGACATCCAACGCCACCGTATGCAGGTAGCGCAGCTTCGGAGCCGGATCTCGGAGGCGCGCGCGCGAGAGGTGCGGCTGCGTGCAGCGACCGGTCCGTTCGACTGGCTACGACAAAGGCTTGAGCGGGCGCGACTGCGGATTACGGCGTGGTACCACGACCGTGTATACCGCTCGATGGCCCGAGGCGTGTCGGACGAGTATTTCGAGCGGGGGGCGGCGCGCGCCGGTTCGTGGACCGCCTTCCGGGCCAACGAGCCGTACCGGAGCGTTGCCCTGCGGTATCTGGAGGAAGCGCGCGAGGCTGAGCTTCCGCGGAACCCTGCGGCCCAGGTCGACTACCGGTTCGAGGAGGCCAGGTTACGGAAGGACCGTGGCGAGCTCCTCTCCCTCTTGGAGGAGCTCGATTCGCCGTGGTACCGGGAGCTCAGGGAGCAAACGCTCCGGGAGCTCGCGCTCCTCGAGAATGTCGGCGGGGAGGCCGGAGTATACGATCGGCTCGTTGCCGAGCTCTACCGCATGAATCCCGGACAGCTCCGCGTCGCCGGGCTCAAGATAGCTGCTTCGGTGCAGGTTACGGCGCCTGGCGGGAGCGCGGGGGCCGAAGAGGCGCTGGACGGGGCCCGCGAAGACCAGGAGGCCGCGGCGGCTTCGAGCGGCGCCGCCGATGCCGGCAGCGTCGACGTGCGGCGGCTCGAACGAGCTCTGAATGCTGCCGGGGTTGTGGCGCGCTCTCCCGACGACGCCGAGCGAACGCTCGATCTGGTGGTGAGCGTGGAGGGTGATTACGTCACAGCTGTGCTCCATCCGGTGGAGGAAGGGCGGCGGGGCGCTGATGCGCTCCGGTCGGTAACCGTGGAGGTGCCGGATGCGGATCGGAGCCGAGCCCGCGCGGCGCTGAGCGCGAATGCGGTGGTTGGCGAGCTCTTCCGCACGCGGCTCAGGGGTGGGCAGGTAACGGGTCAGTAGCGAATCAAGTTTGCGCCGTAGGTTAGGCCGGCGCCGAAGCCGAGCGTGATGACGTTCGTGCCGGGCTCGAGAAGTCCCTTTTTCTCCATCTCGCAGAGTGCGAGGGGAATCGAGGCGGCGGAGGTGTTCGCGTACTCGTCGAGGTTCATGTAGAAGATCTCCTGGGGGAGGCCGTTCCGGCGCGCAGCAGCGTCAATGATCCGGCGGTTGGCCTGATGCGGTACGATATAGCTGACCTCGCAGATAGCGAGATCGTTTCTCTCAAGGAGCTGGTGCGTCACACTGCCGATGACTCTTACTGCGAAGTTGTATATCCGTCGCCCATCCATCTTCAGGCATCCCAGATGCTCTTCGTTGTTCGGAATGTGGGATTGACGGCTTCCGCCGGCCGGACGATAGAGCGACGTTGCTCCTGAGCCGTCGGAGTAGAGAAGCGAGTCAACTATCTCTCCTCCCGAGCCGTCCGCCGAGACCACCGATGCCGCGGCGCCGTCGCCGAAAAGCACGCACGTGGAACGATCGGTCCAATCGAGGATACGGCTGTATACCTCCGAGCCCACCACGAGCACGTTCCGCGCCGAACCGGCTTTGACGAATGCACGTGCCGTCTCAATGCTGTACACGTAACCGGTACACGCGGCCACGATATCCATTGCGGCGGCGTTGGACGCGCCTAGCTTGTGCTGTACGATACATGCGGTGGAGGGAAGACCGGGATAGTCCGGCGTCGATGTGGCAAGCAGAATGAGGTCGAGCTCATCGGCCGGGATGCCCGCGGCCTCGAGCGCCCGGCTCGAGGCGCGGAGTGCAAGGTCGGAAGCTGCTTCGTGCTCCGCGGCAATGTGCCGGTACCGGATCCCGGTGTGGGAGTAGAT
>PWGF01000242.1 GCA_003554375.1 Spirochaetaceae bacterium | reverse complement strand
GTTTTCGCCAGTGATCCGGATCACTGGCGAAAACGAGAACGTCGCCCGCGTCGTCTACGACGTGACACATAAACCCCCGGCCACCATCGAGTACGAGTAATGACAGAGACTGCAATCGTCGCCGGCCCCGACCCCGACGGACTCGGCGAGGCACTCGAGGGTGAGGGACTCACCGTCCGGCGGATCAAAGACCGCGTCTCGCGGGCCACACTCAGCGACGCCGGCATCACCGACAGCCAGCTGCTGGTGTTGACGGATGTCGACGAAGCGACCGGCGTCGCGCTCGCCAAAGACGAAAACCCAGCGGTTCGTGCCGTGTTCTACAGCCGCGAATCGATCCCGGAGTTCGTCAAAGGCCAGACTGATCTAGCGGTCGACCCCGAACTGCTTGATGTCAGCGTTGTTGCCGAAGAGTTAGCCGCGGACTAACTCCGGTTGCGGCGTTGTTTCGGTCGTCGACTACTGTTTTCAGTCAGATCTGAAACCCATATAAATACCTGTCGACGTTTTCGACCGTAATCCGCTTATAATCCGGCGCAAACCGGGTCGACTACTGTTCTGATTGAAGTACAATCCACCAGTATGATGAGTCGGATGCAACGAAAAACGATCTTCGCAGTCGTCTTGGCGGTCTGTATGCTCATGGCGGTGCCAGCGATGGCCACAACCGTGGGCGCACAGACGGCCGACGATGACGATACCGACGACGGGGTAGACGACAGCGACGACGAGACGGACGACGATGACAGCGATGAGACTGACGAGGAGGATAGTGACGACGAGGACGTCGACGACGGTGATGACGCGGACGACTCTGATGGAGATGAAACGGATGACTCCGATGAGGAAGAGTCCGATGACGGTGACGCTGACAACGGTGACGAAACCAACGAGTCGACCGACGACACCGAGTTTAGCTTCGATACCACCCTCGACAACGAGACGGCAGTCGCAAACGCCTCGGTCGCAGTCAACAACACCGAGGTGGGCACGACTGACGACAACGGTACCCTCCAGTTCGACCTTGAGAATCGCTCTGCGGTCGAGATCGGTGTGACAGTCGAAGAGACAACTCAGTCGACGACCTACGAGGTGGTTGATGGTGACCTCGTTGCACAGGAAGACGATGAGGAACTCGACGACGAGGACGGACCGCCTGAAGAGATGCCGGACGAAGCGGCCGACCAGGTGTCGACGATCCACCAGCTCATCAATGCGTTCCGGAACGGCGAGTTCGACCAGCTCGGCCCGATTGTCTCCGAGGCGGCCGGTGGTGGGCCACCGGCTGACGCGGGCAACGGCTCCGGAAACGCTCCTGATCATGCAGGCAACGGCTCCGGAAACGCTCCGGACCACGCGGGTAACGCACCAGAGAATGCCAGCAGCGGACAGGGTAACCCACCAGACGATGCCGGCAACGGCCAGGAGAGTACTGGTACCAACGGTGATCAGGACCGCAACGGATCGCCCGGCAACAGCGGTTCGAGCAGCTCCGGTGGTAACGGTGGCAACAGCGGTAACGGTGGCGGCCCACCGTAATCCGTCACTGAAGAGTGGACGCAACTGACGCGCAGTGCGGTTTGACTCGCATCACACATGCTGGACACTGGGCAAACACCAGCACAACAACGCGGGCAGCAAACGAGGCACCCTCCCGCTCCGTTCGGCGGCAACCGAACGGGCGACAGTCACCTACGGATTCCGTGACGCGGTTTTTTGATTTTTGCTCCGAAAAATAGGACACTACTCGGACGGGACTCGACAGTTCCTGTCGACACCCTTGATACGAGACAACACCGGAGTATGGAGCAAAACAACTAAATATGTGTTACACGTTATCACGAACCAGTATGGCCTCAGCACAGACCACTGACGACGAGTTGTTCGACGAGTTCCTTTCGACAAACGGCCACGAAACGGAGCCGGCTGGCTGGAACGAGTCGTATAACAAAAAGCAGTGTCCGGAGTGTGGTGGCCTTCACGACGACGACGCCAAGCAGTGTGGCGTCTGTGGCTGGACGCCCGCGTGGTAGCGGCTCGGTGCTGGCTTTGGCTCGATGCCGGGATTTGCCGCGGTAGACTCCCCTGAATCCCGCGAGTCGAAGTCACGTTGTTTATCAGGACGGGGCACATGTAGGTGGTACAATGAGTACCACGGAGCCAGAAATCACCCGACTGTTCGGTGGTCCCGGCAGCGGGAAGACGACGGCCCTACTCGACCGCGTCGAGACGATTCTCGAAGACGACGATGTCACGCACCGCGATATTCTCGTTGTCTCGTATACCCGTGCTGCGGCCGCCGAAATCCGCGAACGGCTCGCCGAACGCCTGGATACGACGCCCCGAAAACTCCAGGGCAACGTCTGTACGATGCACGCCAAAGCCTACGAGCTGTTGAATCTCTCTCGAGGCGATGTCGTCGGTGAAAGCGACAAAGAGGCGTTCTGTGAGGATTTCGGCCTCGAATACGAGGATGAGTACCAAAGCGGTGGCCGCCGGACCGCGCGCTCGACAACCATCGGTAACAAGATTATCTCGACGAGTCAGTGGCTCCAGCGGACCAACCGCGAGGTCGCCGACTGGTACGACGTTCCCTTCCAGTGGAACGTCGAGGAGGT
>PWGF01000519.1 GCA_003554375.1 Spirochaetaceae bacterium | reverse complement strand
ATAATCTCTTCATCTAAGTTCACCACTTTTATTTGAAACTTGTTGAACTTAACTATTTTTTCTTTATGATTAGTGACTTCTATTTCTAGTTTACCGTCAGAGAAAAACAATTCATTAGGTAATTTATAGTAATGATCTGTTATTTTTTCTTCAAACATAACAGGTTTTCTATTAACAATAAACCTAAAAGATATGCTGTCATCTTCATCTAACGTCTCTATTTGAACAGCCTGAACAAGACCGTTATTGAAGATATCCTTTTCGATCTTCTTTGTTTCATTGGGATTAATATATTCATCAGAAAAGTCGATTAGCTCTGTCTTGAACAATCTTTCTCTGCTCTTATTATACAATAATTCAAAAAACATATCCAATTTAGGTTTCAAGGTCTCTACCCCCTAACATTTCTTCAGAAATCCTCTGATAACGCTTAAGTGGAGGGAGGGGTATCTCGTATTCTGGCCTGTTATATTCTAAGGCTCTAAGTGGTAACCTCTGTTTTGTTACAAAATCCCCTAGCCTAGTATAAACAGTATTGTTATCTACCCTGTATAATGTTCCTTTGTATTCTATTAAATCATTGGGTTTTATTATCGGGAATCCGCCGGTCCATATCTGTTGTCTCTGCATATTGACAGTCGTGTAATTCTCACTAACACGCCTATTATTGTTATGCATATTGAAATCGAAATATATTTTCAAAGGACTAAAGAAGGGGTTGTCTATGCCTCTGCCATAGCAGTTTGGACAGTTACTTCTTTCCGGCCTTTTTTCTATAGAATCCCAACATTCAGGGCATTTATCGCCACGAGTTCTTGCCATAAGTAAAAACCCATGATTGGCACCTGAATAGTGATGACTTCTTAAAAACCAATGGTCGCGTCTCATTATTTCTCGTGCATATCTATTAGGGATAGCATGAGGGTATAATAAGTCTAAATCAAGTCTGTAATACATTAGATTGTTTTCTGTAATAGGATATTCATCAATGTATTCGCCTTTTTCTAAATCAACTTCCCCAACTTTTTCAAAGCCCTCATGAGGGGCTTCGCTCCGCATTACATTTGCTCGCCCACTATCTCTTTCCCAACTTAAGTGGGCTTGACCAGGTCTATATGATACGTATCCTCTCATTAATGCCAATTCTTTATAAATTCACTATATACTCCACCGTATCCAGATTCAACGCTAATGATATTCTTAAAGCGCCTAACTGAATTTTGCCAGGAGTTATATAATGAAAAATAGTTTTGCATATATTGGTTCCCTTTACCTTCAAGCCTAACGCTTGTGCCACCCTGGTCTTGATATGGCATTTCGTTTCTGACTTTCAGGAGGCCTTTAGACTTCAAGGCTTCTAGTACAGCCCCGTCAGCTATTAAAGGCCAGTATTGTTTATGGGGGAACTTCTCAAATGAGAAAGTTGTTGGAGGAGGAAATTGATTTATCTTAGCAAGTGCTTTTCTTAGATACATAATATAATCTTTTTCTCTATTTTCTACACTTTTATCTGTCTCTAAAAGTATCTTGTTTAATTCCGGATAGTCTTGGATGCTGCTTTTAACTATTGATATATAATCCGTCACCGATTGAGGCGCGGATAAGTCTATATCATAACCTTCCATATCAAAGCTCATGTTTTCCCTCCTCCTTGACTATTTATTGATTGTTGAGGATAAGTTCAATTTTGCCTTCTTTATCTCTAGTGGAAAACCCTGGGATGTCTTCTTCTCTACAGATATCGTCGAGTTGGGCAGAAGTCAATTCATTTAAGCCTTCTTCAGTAAAGCCTTTGACTTCTTCGTCTTCTGTTTCTTCTTCTTCGTTATCGTCGGCGATTTCTTCTCCATCATCGGTTGTCTCTTCAGTATCTTCATCAGATTCCCCCTCTGGAGCGATATCGTCGTCTTCTTTATCGACTACTGTATCAGATGAACTATCTTTTTCAACTTTTTCATCTCCTAAGTCAGCGATAATTTCTTCGACTTTATCAGCATCTGCGATAATAACACTGCCGTTATTTTCCATAAGTTTTAAACCGGCAGTAACTGGGGTCTGGTCTGAAAAGAATAAAGGTATATCTTTAGGGTCGTCATACTTATTGTAATGACTAATATTTTTTCCACCAAATCTTAATTTACCAATTTCTTTTAAATAAATAAGTTTATACTCCATTTTTGCTTCCTCCTTTTAGTAATTAAGGGGCGGGCGATATACGCCCGCCCCTATAGATATTATAAATATATTATATTATTGCGAGATTATTCTTCGTCGGCTAAGACAATCTTAGCAACTGACTTGATATTACCTAAGTTGAATCCACTATAGAACCATGAACTCATTCTTAAGAGGTCTTTCTTCTTCTGCATCCAGAAGCGTGGGTCACCAAGTTCGAATGCTGAACCAGCAAATTCTGGAGAGGTCATAGCGTAAATTTCGCCCCGAGGAATTACGTCAGTATTACTTGTAGTAATCAGACGCTTACCACCAAGACCCAATTCATCTACGCCATCTTCGGTAACTCTTGAAATCAAGTTACCTACTTCAGTATAGTCCCATTCATAGACGTCGTTAAGTGTAGGACGTGCCATGACGAGAGTATCTGCTTTTAATCTGTT